>JALYIN010000213.1 GCA_030775765.1 Verrucomicrobiota bacterium | reverse complement strand
CACTCCGGAACATTCACGGCCAACCCGATCAGCATGACCGCGGGCATGGCGGCGATGCTGAAGTTCGACCGACCCGCGGTGGCGCGCCTAAACGCGCTGACCGATCGGGCCAGGAACGGCATCGAAGACGCGATCCGCGCGACGGGCGCGCCCGCGAGCGTCACCGGGGCGGGCTCGATGTTCCTGGTGCACATGAAGCAGACGCCGCCACGAAATTACCGCGATGCCTACCCGACGCCCGACGAGTCGCGCCGACTCAAGGCGTTGCTCGATCACCTCTACAACGAAGGTTGCAGCATCATCAGCTCGGGTGCGTGCGTATTCTCCACGCCGATGACCGAAGCGGAGATCGACACGCTGGTGGGGGCGTTCAAGTCCGGCTTTGCCAAGCTGGCTTCGTTGGGCTGAGCGAGCGGCCGCACCCGCTCCGCTTCGCGGCTGAAAGCGGCCAGGAGCAATACGAGAAATTCTTCGAGCAGTTCAACGACCAGATGCACAAGTAAGACCCCTTACTGTCCACTGCGTCCTTATCGAACCAAAGAAGACGTTACGCGTGGCAGCGTGACGAGTAGACGCCAAAGCCGCTTGGAGAAGCGGATGAGCGATCGGGCGATCGGAAGTTCAAGGTCGTCAGTCATCATCGCGAAACAGATGTTGCTCCGATCGTTCTTGTTCCTCTGCAGCGTGCCGTACGAGGGCCGCGACAACCGGAAACTCGAGATCCAGCTTTTCGGCGAATGTCTTAAGTTCCTGAATCGCCTGCCGCCGCGCTGACACATTGCTCATCAGGCGGCCGTGTCCCAACGGGCCCGGCCATCCCTGATTGTTGAAGATGGCCAGCACGAACCCGCGGTTCATTTCATCTGAGGAATCCTCCGAAAGAAGGCGACAGACGGCGGCACACGGCCAAAAGCCCGCCGCGTCGACGGGGCTGTGAAGGAGTAACTCGCCCACCCGATATTCACAGACCTTGCGATAGCCTTTCTGTTTCGCGATTTCCCGCGCCGCCGAAATCCATGAGCAGAATTCATTTTCGTCCAAAGACCCATCATCTTTGCTGCCCGGAAGGCGAATGCATTGTTTCAGTAACTGCCCCGCATTCTCCGCGATGTTTTGGGCATGATCACTAACCCGCGTGCGCCTCTCTTTGGGCAAATCGTCTGGCCACGCAGTAAGTTCCAACAGTTCCATGAAGTACGCCGGATCGCGCGCGAGGCGCTGCAACAGAAGTCGCGGACGTCCTTCATGCTGCGTCAGGAGGGGCAAAAAAAACCATTCGACCTGTTCGACCTTCTTCACTTGATCTGGCGTCAGTGAATCATCTTCCTGCACGGTCTTCAAAACGGCACCCAATGAATAGCTATCCAGTGGTTCGTTGGGTCTCGCGGCGTCCAGCGTATCCACCGTCGCGACGATGTGTGTGCGCAACGCCTCAAGAACCTGAATCGATAACTCCGGCGAGATCTGTTTTTTCCAATGACAGGCCGAATGGACACATTCGAGAGCCGCCACTGCTCGTCCGCGTTCGATGAACGCGTTCACCGCCCGCTCGGCATCTTCAGACGTTGATTCGCCCATCCACGGCCCGGCAGATCGCCAGTAAGCGTCCGCATGATTGGGTCCAATCGCTTCGATCTGATCCCAGCTGCTAGCTGAAAACGGCAAAATTCCAGCCAGGCTTGCGAACACGTTCGGCGGCCAGCTATTCGCTTGAAGCGATAGTAACCAATCCCATCCTTCCTTGTGAAACTTGGAACTAGCGTAACCTCGTGCAAACGCCGAGATCGGCAGCTGCTCCTCCTCCAACCAAGCTGGGAGCAACGTCGCGTCATCATCGATGATGCCAAATTTGTGTGACAAGAGTCCTGCGCGACCCGCCTCGTGCTCGGAGATGCGGCCAACTAGATTTCGTATCGCCTCGAGTCCGCCGTAGGTCGCGATTTCCCGGAGAGCCGAAACACTCATTTCGTCGCGAGAACGTTCTTGGTCCTCGAATGGCGTCTCTGAAGTTGTGCCGGGCAAATGGCAATCCCGCCTGCTGAACAGCCACGCGTTCTTTAAAATAGGATCGGTCGGCTGCAGCGCCGCCGCGACCGTGTCGATCTTTAAACAGTCGGACTCAGACATCGCCCAGTCTGCCGCAGCAAAGTAACGGTGATTCCGCACTTGGCGGACAAGTGCTTGCCACAATTGTGCTCGATCTTCGGTGCCCATCTCCGCGGCAACATGGCCGGCGCCACTGAGCAAGGCATCGAAAACTTCGGCCGGGAAGACGTGGATCTCTTCGATCAGTTCCTTCCACCTTCCGAGGTCGGAGCCTGCTGCCTTAACGAGCTGACGTGCGACGTGCTCCACTTGGCGCCAGTAGTCTGCGTCGGATGCGCGGTAATCGCCGGCAGCTGCTGTGCCTAGATACGTAGGTCGATTAGTCGGCGAGCTGACATCATGTGTTTTCGGCAGAAGAGCCAACAACAATTTCCAACCAACGTGTGGCTGCTGCGCCATGATCTTGTCGAGCGCGCGGCAACGCTCGTCGACGTCGAAGCAACATTGCGGAAGCCAAGGTAAAAACGCCTCCCGCAGTACTCCGAGCGGCCGCGGACTTGTCTTGCCGCCGCTGTCTCGCGCAGCTAACTCCGTCAAAATCATAAGCGCGCGCATCACTGTCGTTTTTTCCCACAGCAAAGCTTCGAGTGCCCACATCACCTCAACATGTGGATGTTCTCCGAAGATGCCGTCACTGCCTTGGCCGAAGAGATCGATGATTGCCGGAGAATCCCGTTTCAGATCTTCCTCCACAGCGCCGAGGAAAATCGTGGGTGCGGCCTCCGCGAGGAACACGAGTGAGTAGTCGAGGGAAGCCCAAACGCGCCAATCCGTCGCGCCGCTGAGTACTTCGGAAACGATTTCGCGCGCCACCGCTGGCGCGTCAGCGACTTCGCTTTTGTCTCCTGTACGCAACGCCAGGAGACACAGCGTTTCACCGGTAGCCTTTCGGAGTCGGTGCGAGTGTTCGGGCACGGCCCCGTGAATATTTGCATACAGGCGTTTGTCGGTGGGCATGTCGTACCGCGGGTTCAGCTCGCCGAGTATCGTGATCGCCGCATCGCGAAAGCGCTGAAAGTGATCTCTAATTAAATACCGAGACAGCCACCGCCAGGCATCTTCGCGCGCGACAACGCGCCAGCGCTTTTCCGTCGTCGTCACCCACTCATTTCCACTCTTTGCCGAGTGCGAGTACTCAACACAGCGGACGAGCGGATCATTCGCCTGCGCCCACCGAGCGAGTAGCGCTTCCACGTCGTAGTACTCCATTTGAAATATCGACGCGACGCGTTCCCGGTCCGCCACGCGACTACTGTCCCACGCGCCCAGAAGCAGTACTGGAGCGACGTCCGATCCGACGGGTGGCCTTGCCCACGGCGGTTCGGCGCTGTGACCGCCAAGGACACGCTTCAGTGCCGTGCCGCTTCCAGCGACTTCTCCAGCGAGCCGCCACGCTTGCTGCGAATCCATTCCGCTCTTGGTTAGTTCTTCGGAGAGGATGTTTCTGTTCAGCGATGGAAGCGGCGACCCGCTGGAACGGCTCCGGGCAGCGGAGGTCCGATGGATGACAAAATGCCCGTTCGCTGTAGCTGCGGAAATCTGTTCCGGCGTGAGTTCCAGTCCTTCTTCGGCCAGAAGAAGCAACGGAGATGTGGTCCGTGTTAAGTACGTCCACGCTTCGATCGAGCTGACGGCGACTGGCGACAACGCGCTGAGCTCGTCGTTTTCGGCGCGTGTCGCCCACCACGATGCAATTACGTCACGGAGATCATCGAATGAATAGGTGCGCGCCTCGAAAGCAGAAGGGGCATCACTGAGCCACTTGTTCAGGGCGTCTGCGAACGCTTGCCTTCCGGCGAGGAATGTCGCCGGCCGGAGCCCCGGCCTAAGCGTCGCGAGATCCTGCCAGTGGGTGATCAGCGAACGCGCACCACTAACGCTGCGGCCCATAACGCTACCCAGCCAAATTCCCACGGCCGGCGCCCGCGCTAGCATTCAAGCAAGGTCGGTAGCGTCTAAGACGCGCACCCGACGCCAGCCGAACTTCTTCTGCTGCTCATCCTGCCACTGAGATTTGTGCTCGCCGGCATTTTGACGTCGTCCACTGCCAAGCTTGCGGCCGGGCCACTGCCTCAAAGTGACGACTACGTATGTTGACGTCGCGGGGTCGATCTCGCCGGGTTCTCCCAGGCGCATAGCGAAATCATCGTTGGCCTTGCCGACAACGTATTTACGCTTGCTCAGCTCCCACCCGGCGAGTCCTTCAGGAACATACAATCCTTCCGTCGCGGCGTCGGTGATGCCGTCCCAACCACCAAGGTTGGTCTGCTCGTGCGTTAGAAACCGACAGGCGCGCAGCGTTGCGCCCGATGACAGTGCGAGCTGACGGATCAACGATGGTTGCCACTGCGCGCTCTCCGTACGTTCCGCCCACGCAACCAAATCGGCGGCGCGAATCTCATCGAAGATCGGCGTCATTCCTCAACGTAGCGCAACCCGGAGTCTTGGTCGCGCCACGTGTCGGAGCAGTGAGCCGCCGGATTGGGTGATGCTAACCCGTGGCGAGACTCGGTGATGAGCAACCGAAGAGGCGGTCGTCCTTTTCGGCTAAGCGTATCTCTTCGCGAAAACGCGTGATCTCGCGGCCGCGTTGAATTGTTCTCCATTCGAGCGGAGGAAAAGTGTCGACGAGTTGCTGCGCCACCGCATGCTGGCCAAAGAAGCCGACAATACGAAAATTCGCGTTCCACTCGAGCGCCCACGACCAGCAAATCTCGGAAGGATGTCGTCTAATCGCAATCTTGAAGTAACCCGATCCCGTGGTGCCGAGTACCCGCACGGGCCACTCGCAAACGGCGTCCATGAACCCTCTGTGAAGAGGGTTACCCCAATCGGAGCGCACCGCTAACAACAGCGGAGAGAAGTCTCCGGGCCAAAAACCGCCATGCCGCGATTCTTCGTTGTACGTGATCCAGTAAAAGAAGGCCGTAGTGTGATATCGGCAGAGCTTGAACGCGCGTTCGTTATCCACCCGCGGCGGCGAAGTCGCGGAAAAGCTCATCATAGCTCCAGATCCAAACGGCAGCTCGATATCGATCTGCTCGTTGCTTTCCTTGACGATTTTTCCGGTAGCACGACTGGTGCAACGTTCCCCCTTCCGAATTGCATCCACATCTCGGTCGGGATCGGCGGCCACATGCTGACCCCAAGCGTCCGCCTGGAGAGTGATCGCAGAGATGTCATCCTCAAGGTCGGATTTTTCGTTGTTACAGTGCCTGCAGGCTCGTGTAATTAGATTCCAGTGGCCGTCGAGCTTTCCCTTCGGCACAAATCGCCTGCCGACGACGTGTTCTTTTGTGTCGCTGCTGGTGGTCAACGCTACACCGCAATAAACACAAGTTTTGTTCTTTAGAATGATGGCGCGATGCGGCGCAGGTTCACGGAGCTCCGGCTGTTCTAACGTTTCCATAAAACCACTCGTCTACGGCGGCGAATCTGCCGCGAGCCTCTGCGCATGCAACGCGCCAAAATCGAGGGGAGTAAGGGTCAGTCTTAGAATCTCGGCACCTCAAGGCCCCTCACTCCCGTTCGAAGACCGTCGCCAAGCCTTGGCCTACCCCGACGCAGAGCGACGCGATGCCGCGCGAGGCGCCGGTGCGAGCCATCTGGTGGATCAGCGTCGTGGCCAG
>JALYIN010000212.1 GCA_030775765.1 Verrucomicrobiota bacterium | reverse complement strand
CTATTACCATCGCCGCCGCGATAATTATATCAACTGTATAAGTAGCAGTCGACATTCACAAGCCGACGAGCAGGTCGCCATCGCGCATCGACCGCGGTTCCGCATTTCGTTTTGCCCAGCCGAATTTTTCGGCGCCGAGTTGATACGCCTCCTTCAGATGCTTGGCGCTGAACGGAAGATTTTTCGTGGGATGATTGTCGGCGTGATTCGCGAGGCGCAGTGCGACCGGGTCCATCTTGAGCGCGATGGCCAGTTCATCCAGCGCGCATTCGAGCGCGTAAGTGCCGGGACATTCGCCCGGCGCGCGCATGAACGTCGGCGTGGAGACATTCACCGGATAAACCGTTTCCTCGACGCGGATCGACGGACTCTCATACATCAGTCCGGTCGAGCGCGCTCCGCACGATTCCGTGAACTGGCCCACCAGTGACGTAAGCGTTTCGCTCACGTGCTGGATCGCCTGCAACTTCCCGTCCCTGGTCGCGGCGAGCGACAAAGTCTGGCGGGTCGGCGTTCGATGACCGGTTCCCACAAACATATTCCGGCGCGTCACGTGCACTTTGACCGGAACTCCCGCAACTTTCGCACCCATGGCGGCAAGGAGGACGTGCATCCAGACCGCGCCTTTGCAGCCGAACGCGCCGCCGACGAATGGGCAGATGATGCGCACATTTTCGCGTTCGAGATTCAGCGCACGCGCCACGATATTCTGCACACCCTTCACAAACTGGGTCGCATCGTAGAGCGTCAGCTTCTTATCGCTCTCCCAATGCGCGATCGTGCCCGACATCTCGATCGGGTTATGCGTTTCCGTCGGTGTGATGTAGGTCTGCTCGATTTTCACGAGGCTGGAATCCTTCAGCGCCGCCGCCGCGTCGCCCTTCTTGATCTGAACGTGCTCCTCGTTGTTCGTCTTAGGTTTTTCCGCCTTTTTGACGGCGCCTTCCATGGTGAGCAACGGTTCCTCAGGTGCGTAACTAACTTTGACCAGCGCCGCGGCATAGCGCGCCTGCTCGATCGTCTCGGCAATGACGAGCGCGACATACTGGCCGGCGTAATGAACGCCGTCGTCGCTCAGCGGTAAACGTTCCTCGTTGCGGATGCCGCTGGAGCTACCCCGCTCCTCTTTCTTCGGTGGCTCCGTGAACTTCGGCATGTTCGCGTGCGTCAACACCGCCAGGACGCCGGGCACCGCCTGTGCCGCCTTCGTAACGATCCCGAGAATTTTTCCTTTCGCGATATTGCTCTCGACTGTCCAACCGTGCGCGCACTTGGGCACTTCAAACTCGACTGCATACTTCGCTGCCCCGGTGACCTTAAGTCGGCCGTCCACTCGGCTTCGTGCTGGCCCAATCGTCGCGGCGCTCATGAGGTCATCGCCGCCACCGTTGTGAGCGCCCGGACAATGCTCCGCTTCGCCAGCTCGATCTTGAATGAATTGTGCGCGTAACCTTTGGCGGCGGCCAACTCCGCCTCCGCGGCCGCACGAAAAGTTTTTTCGTCCGCCGTTTTCCCAACAAGCTGCTGTTCCGCCTTCTGAGCGCGCCACGGTTTATGGGCCACGCCTCCGAGCGCAATCCGCACCGCGGTGATTTTCTTTTCAGCATCGATCTCGATCGCGGCGGCCACGCTGACAATCGCAAACGCGTAGCTAGCCCGGTCCCGCATCTTCAAATAATGCGAGCGGGTCGCAAACGGCGCGACGGGCAAATCCACCGCCGTGATCAGCTCGTTCTCCTTCAAATTCGTATCCACGTTCGGCGTGCTGCCCGGCAACCGGTGGAAATCCGCGATCGGAATTTCGCGTTCGCCGTTCGATCCCTGCACGCGCACCACCGCATCAAGCGCGGCCAGCGCCACGTTCATGTCGCTCGGGTTGGTCGCGATGCACTGATCACTCTGCCCCAGAATGGCGTGGATGCGATTGTAACCCTGGAGCGCGCCGCAGCCGCTGCCCGGGTTCCGCTTGTTGCATTGCGGAAACGCCGGGTCGTAAAAATAATAACAACGGGTCCGCTGCATCAGGTTCCCGCCGACGGTCGCCATGTTGCGCAACTGCGGGCTCGCCCCGGCCAGCAACGCCTGGCTCAACAGCGGATAGCGCTGCTGGATGAGCGGGTGCTCCGCGACGTCGGAATTCCGCGCGAGCGCGCCGATCCGAACGCCTTTGCCGTCCGGCAATTCTTCCACCTGCGCCAGCGGCACCCGGGTGATATCGACCAGTTGCGCTGGGATCTCGACGCCCATCTTCATCAGGTCGATGAGGTTCGTCC
>JALYIN010000211.1 GCA_030775765.1 Verrucomicrobiota bacterium | reverse complement strand
TCCTGGGGGAGGACCTGGTCGCGTTGCGAACCGTAATCGCCGCGCAGGCCCGGCGTTACAAAACCACCCCGATGATCGGGCGCAGCCACGGCATTCACGCGGAGCCAATCACATTCGGATTGAAGCTGGCCTTGATGTTTGAGGAATTCGGGCGAGCCGAGGAACGGTTGGCGCAAACGAGAGAACGGATACGCGTCGGCAAACTGAGCGGCGCGGTGGGCACGCACGCGCATCTCGATCCGGGGATCGAACGCAGCGTCTGCGAGAAGCTTGGGCTGAAGGCGGCGAACATTTCCACGCAAATCATCCAGCGCGATCGGCACGCCGAGTTTGGAACCACCCTGGCGCTGATCGCGTCGAGCATCGATCGCTGGGCGACCGAATTTCGCCATTTGCAGCGAACGGAGGTCCTCGAAGTGGAAGAGTTTTTCGCGGAAGGCCAAAAGGGCAGCTCGGCCATGCCGCATAAGCGGAACCCGATCACCGGGGAACGGTTGAGCGGCCTGGCTCGAGTGTTGCGCGGCCATGCGATCGTGGGGCTGGAGAACGTGGCGCTCTGGCATGAGCGGGACATTAGCCACTCCAGCGCCGAGCGGATCGTCCTGCCGGACTCGTCCATCCTCCTCGACTACATGCTGACGAAACTGACGGAGCTCGTCCAAAGGCTTCAGGTTTATCCCGAGCGGATGCAGCAAAACCTCGAGCTCAGCAAAGGACTCTATTTCAGCCAGTCGATCCTGCTGGCGTTGACGCGGGCCGGCGCCGAACGGAAGAGCGCTTACGAAGCGGTCCAGCGCGCGGCGATGAAGACGTGGAAGGGTTCGGATTCCTTCCCGCAGAACGCGAAACGCGAGCCGGAGATCACCGCGCGCCTGTCGGGACCGGAGATCGACGCGCTTTGTTCGCTCGACGTTCACCTGCGGCACGTGGACGAAACGTTCCGGGCTGTGGGTTTGGGATAATTGGAGACAGCCTGCCATCAGGCCACGGAGGGGAGACTCCGCGCCGTCTCCGGCACGAGGGCGTGGTGGCTCCAAGAAATTGCAATCTATCGAGCTGCGGAATTCAACACGAACTCGGCGATACGTCGCGACGCGTCGAGCGTCACTTGCACGGTTTCGAATTCGGTGGCGGCGGCCGGGCGCGCCTGTGGATCGAGGGTCACCCGCACGCGGCTGCCGGCCGGTTGCAGAATGAGTTGCTCCACTTCAAACCGGTCGGATAACTCCACGGCGGCCACCTTGAACAGCGCCATTAATTGCATCGTCATGGGCGCCGATGCGCCGGCGGTCATCTGAATCGAAGCGTTTTGGTTTATAAGGGCGACGTCGTTGATCGCGAAGCCGCTCTTCGCTTCGATGCGTTTGGCGGGCTGCCGGGTGGGTACTACGCGCATGGTTTGGATGCGGCCGTATCCATCGAGCTCGACCGGTCCGATCTCGAAGCCCGCGAGGAGGTTTTCCGTCGGCGCCGAGGAATGAGTCAGCGACAAGGTCGAAGCGGTTGGCCGCGCTCGAATTGTTCCAACTTGAAAGCGCGAAGTGAACTGAACCGCGATGACCTCCATGCCGAGGCCGAGGACAACGGAGCTGCCGTTCGTGGTCGCGAGTTGCGCCGGGGGCCGAGGCTGGGAAACCGCTGGCGCCGCCGCGGGTAATGGCGGTTCGACGGGAAGCGGCGGAGGCGCCACGGGTGGCGGAGGTGCAGAGGGCGGCTGTTTCTCGACCATCTCTTCGGCCGCGCTGGCCCCATTCTTCTTCGCCGGCTTTTTGCCATTTCCTGGGCGCACGTGAGCAGTCGCAGGCATCGGCCCTTTAGCCAGCGTTTGGATGACCAGGGAAACAAGCGCCTCAGACATAAACGGCTTGGCGATGGTGGCAACGATGTTCGGATATTTTCGCGCTGCCGCGGCCATTTCGGCAACGTGGCCAGACATCATCACGACCGGAATCCGGGCCGTTATTTCGTTTTCCAACAGACGTTCGCAGACTTGGTCACCACGCAGATCGGGCAGGCTGTAATCCAGCAGCACCAAGTCGGGAATTATTACCTCGGCGCGCCGGACGCCTTCGCTTCCCGTAAACGCCGTCGTGATTTGTAGATTCGGATCGGCCGTGGCCAACGCGTCCTCCACGAAGATCAACAACATCTCGGTATCGTCGACGATGACGATCTTCTTGCCGGTCTTGACGATCTCCTTGGGCGGCTCGGGAATAGCCGGTGACACCGCGGGCCTTACTTCTTCTGTCACCAAAGCCGTCTTGCGCAACGCCTCCAGAAAAACGTGCGGCCAGGGGCCGTGAATCGTGCGAGGCGCGTCGATCACTTGCTCTGTCTCCCGGGCCCGCGGATTCTTCCAGCGCATCATCTGGTGCAACGCGCCCGGGCCGGTGAAATTTCCCGTGGCGGCATGTGTGATCTGACCGTCCAGGAAATGGATTTCGCCCCCACGCTCATCGGGCGAACGCAGATGCAGAATCGCTGTCGCGTGGTTGAGACTCTGCAACGGAATCAGATCGCGCACGTTGAGGTCGCGCAGCGTTCCGCGTGAGTCACCCGAAACGGCATTCGTCCATGGACCCAGCAGGGCCTGGACGGCGGCGCCGAATTCCGCCAGCTCAAAAGGTTTCTCCACGAATTGAATCGCGTTCGGGCCGTATCGTTCGGAATTAAGATCGGGCGGAACGCCGGAGGCGATCGCGAGCAAACGCGCGTTCGGACAGGCCAGGGCGATCCGTTCCAGAAAGTCGATGGCATCCGCGCGCGGCGGATCGAAATCGACGATCAGAAGTTGGGGGCTGGTTTCAGCCGCACTCGCCTCGGCTTCGGCCAGGGACTCGACGGCCCGGACGCGATGGCGCGGCGCGAATTTCTTCAGCGCCGACGTGATGGCAGCCGCGAGCGCATCGTATTCTTCGACGAGAAGAACGCTAGGCGCTGTCCCGGCACGAGATTCTTGGGAAGCAGGCACGGCGGTAGCGGGCGAAAGGTCCGAGGATAGAAGGAGCGCTTGGCATGTCAAAGCAAAGCAAGCGCAAGTTGCGTGCCCCTGCGGGGGATCGCGCGCTCCGTCGCGCGGTGTTTTTCGACCCAAATCTAAGCTATCGAGCGACGGAGCGCTCGATCCACCCCGCTACTCGAAACGCAGCGCTTCGATCGGATCGAGCGAGGCCGCCCGATACGCCGGATAAAAGCCGAAGCCGATGCCGATCGCCGAACACACGATCAATCCGGCAATCGCCCAGCCATACGGAAAAATCAGATCCGCCTGGAGCCACACGGCGAGGAGGTCCCCACCGATAACCCCCAGAATGATTCCGACAATTCCTCCGGCCTCCGAAATGAAGACCGCCTCTGTCAGGAATTGCCGAAGGATGTCGCGGCTGCGGGCGCCGATCGATTTTCGGATCCCGATCTCCTTCGTCCGTTCGGTAACGCTTACGAGTATAATGTTCATAATCCCGATCCCGGCGGCGATGAGCGCGATCAGACTGATGACAAAGGCGCCGACGCGGACAACGTCAGCGATGGAAGTGAACGCGCTCTTGAGTGAGTCGTTCGAATAAATTTCAAAGTCGTCCGGCTGGCTTGGTTTCAGACCACGGGCCAGACGCATTGCGCCAATTCCTTTGCCGAGCGTGCGATTATAAGTGTCCGTCGAGAACGATTGCGTGGCGATGTTTACGGTCCGCCTGGCCGATCCAAAATTTTCGAAAAAGCGCGTAATCGGCATGACGCAAATGTCGTCCTGGCTTTGGCCAAAAGCAGATCCCTTTGTTGCCAAAACCCCAATGACCGACACCGGATGCCCATTTATCCTGATTATTTTCCCGATCGGCGTTTCATGGGGAAAGAGATTTTTCTCGATGCTCTTCCCGATCATGATCACGTTGCGCGCGAGGTCCACATCTTCGTCGGTGAGATTGCGGCCGTAGTCGAGGGAGTAGGAATTCGCTGCGAGGAAACTTTTATTCGACCCTGCGACGGTCAAGGCCGGTGGCGTCTTCAATCCATTGTAAGTGCATTGCCCTTTGAAATCGAAACACTTCAGACAAACGTCCCGCGCGATCCCTTCCATCAACTGCTGATACCGGATGGCCTGGGCGTAGGAGATATTGCGGCGGTTTTCGTACTTCTGAGCATTGCGGCCACCCTGGCCGCCGCTGACGGGGTATTTGGCGAACTGGAAAATGTTAGAGCCAAGAAAGCTAATGCCGCCTTCGATCGAGGACTGAAGCGCGCCGATCGCCGTCATCACCGAAATGACGGAAAAGACTCCGATCGTGATGCCTACCATCGTCAGCCCCGAGCGCAGTTTGTTTGCACCTAACGACTGCAGGGCCATCGAGATGATTTCGCGAAATTGCATGGGATCAGAGATGGAAATATGGTTTTCCGTTCCACGGTTTACTCCCATACTCCGTCACTCCATTCCTCCTATTCATACCTGAGCGCCGTTACGGGATCCAGCCGCGAGGCCGACCA
>JALYIN010000210.1 GCA_030775765.1 Verrucomicrobiota bacterium | reverse complement strand
CGATTATGGTGCCCAGACCGTGGACTCGCATCCGTCCGTTCCGGCCAATGCGAAGACCGCTCTTTCGGATGTAACGAACGACGCCTTCTGGTCTCCCTTTAACTAACCGTCGCGGTCCTTAGCATGACGAGCGTCCTTTCGGCAACGGAAGGACGCTCGCTTGCTTAATCTGACCCACTTGAAGCTCCATTGAATTCAACCCTGCATAATGGAAGCGGCATCAACCACACAGATTTCTTCTGACCCGGCCGGTAAATCGATCCTGGCTCGGATAGCTGGCCTGGGCCGGCGGACCTGGACGCGCTGCGCGTGCCTCGCCCTCTTTGGGTTCGCGGTTCATTTCCCCTCTCTGCAAGGCGAATTGATCTGGGACGATCAATATTTGGCGCATGACAATCCTCTCATCAAGAGCCCGCTTCTGGTTCTGGAAAATTTTCGCCATTACCTGTTTCTCGATTCCTTTTCTTCTCACTACCGCCCGGTCCAAAACATTTCCTACATCGTCGACTACCTGATTTGGAATAACGATCCCTACGGGTTTCATCTTTCAAATGTTCTTTGGCACATCGCTAGTGCGATCCTCCTCTTCCTGCTCCTCGAAAGGCTGCTCGCCGGTTTGCTGGAAAATGGCGGCGCCGCGGCTGGGCGTCGGTCGGTCTTCGGCGGGGCGGCATTTTGCGTGGCGCTTTTGTGGGTGGTTCATCCCGTCCATAGCGCGGCCGTGGATTACATTTCTGGGCGCGCGGATAGCCTGGCTTTTTTCTTTTCGTGCGGCGGTTGGTTGCTCTACCTGCGGGCTCAGGCCGCCTCGCGGCGTCTGGTTCGCGCCACTCTGTTTTTCCTTGGGGGGATGGGACTGCTTCTAGCGCTTTGTTCACGCGAGAGCGCTCTTCTGTGGCTCCTCGTATTTCTGATCCATCTTTTTGCGTTCGAAAAGAAGCTGGCTCTTCGAAGCAAATCCTTCGTCGCGATTGCCTGCCTCTGCGTGGCGGGGACATATGCCGGATTGCGGCAGCTGCCCGAACGCCAGGCCTTCACCAGTCCCGCCATGGGTTGGTCCGCCCCGGTTCGCGCGACCCTTATTTTCCGGGCCTTGGGAGATTACGGACGTCTTTTAAACTGGCCGGCGAAGCTCCACATGGAGCGCAGCGTTTTCGATCCCGACAGCTTACAGAGCAACGCCGGCTGGAGAAACGAGATTAGGGTCGAATATCTTTCCATCGGCGGTCTTCTCATGGCGACCGTCCTGCTGATCGGCGCCTGGCGAAAAGGTCTCGCGCGTCCGGTGCGAGCATTTGGTGCGGTTTGGTTCTTTTTGGCGTTCCTGCCGGTCTCAAATCTTGTCGATTTGAACGCCACCGTCGCCGAGCATTGGCTTTATCTACCCAGTGTCGGGTTCCTCATTTTCGCGGCGGGCTGCTGCCTGGATTTTCCGAAAAGCCTGTTTCGGTTTGTTGCTCCCCTGGCCTGCCTGGCGGCCCTCGCTTTGGGCGCTCGCAGTTTTATTCGCAGCACCGATTGGGTTGACGAAGAAACCTTTTACCGCCGCACCCTCGCGTCTGGCGGGGCAACCATCCGGGTAGCTTTGAACTTGGGGCAGATTCATTCGTTGCGGGGCGAATATGCCCAAGCGGCAGCTCTTTACCGTAGGATTCTGAAGATCAGTCCGAATTACCCCCTGGCGCGCACGAATTTGGGCGATGCTCTTGTTCACCAGGGAAAAATGGAAGAGGCCAATGCTTTATTTGCCGCCGCGAACGAGGCCGCGGAGCGAGGCCGGAAAGAATATCCGCGCACTTGGATCGCGGCCCTGAATATCGCCCATATGCGTTACAAAGAGCATGATCTCGAAGGGGCGCTGACCGTGACGACTAAGGCGCGGGCCGATTATCCCGGAATCTGGGAACTGGTCAGCTACGAAGCGGAATTGATCCGCAGACTGCGAGGCCCCGAGGCGGCCTTGCCATTGATGCAGGCGTTCGCGGACAGCCATTGGTGGCATTCCGGTGCGTTTATGGCTCTCGGTCGCCTTTGGGCGGACCAGGGTGACGCAGAAAAGGCCGAAGCCGCGCTGCGCCACGCCAGCTGGCTCGATATTCACGACGCCGAATCGCTCAACTTGATTGCCGCGATGAAGGTGCGCCAAAATCGATTGGAAGCGGCTTGCCAGATTCAGCGCCGCGCGGTAGCGCGCCAGCCGGATCAACCGCGCCAATATATTTTGCTTTCCGACATTCTTGAAAAAATGGGGCGCAACGATGAAGCCCGGGCGGCTCTGACCCACGTTTCGGAGTTAAGTGCCCTCGCGCGGTCGCGGCCCCGATTGAACTAAACCGGCCGCGTCACTCCGGCGAATAACGATGTCGTGGCTCACCCGATTCCTCGAACGAACGAGGTCGAACTGGATACGCTGCCTGACCCTCGCTCTGTTTGGCATCGTGGTCCGGCTCCCCGCCCTGTCTGGTGACTTGATCTGGGATGACGCCTCCCTTATTCGCGACAATCCCTTCAGCAAAAGCCCGCTCCTGATCCCCGAAGCGTTCCGCCACTATCTCTCGCTCGATGGATCTTCCCCGCACTACCGGCCGATCCAAAACATCTCCTACTTCCTGGATTATCTAATCTGGAATACCGACCCATTTGGTTACCACCTGTCGAATCTGATCTGGCATGTCGGCAGCGGCCTTTTGCTCTATTTTCTGTTGTTGTGCCTTTTCAAACCATTCCGCGACCGCTTCGCTGGCCGGCCGAATGTGATGTCAGACGCGGCGTTTTTTGTGACCCTTTTCTGGCTCGTCCATCCGGTCCACAGTGCAGCGGTTGACTACATATCAGGCCGCGCTGACAGCCTGGCTTTCTTCTTTGCGAGTGCAGCCTGGCTTGTCTACCTGCGAGGGCGGCCGGTTGGGCCGATCCTTCCCCGATTTGCGCTTTACCTTGCCGCAGCCATTCTTGCCCTTGTTTCACTTTGCGCGCGCGAGACCGGTTGCATTTGGCTCGTGCTTTTTGTTTTTTACCTTTTCGCGTTCGATCGGCAGTCCACTTGGCGTTTTAAGTCCATTGTTAGCGCCGTCGTTGTTTGCCTCGTCGGAATCTATGCGGGCCTGCGACGGTTGCCGTCCGAACATTTGTTGTCGCCAGCCCAGGATCCCTCGTCGTTGGGCGAACGAGCTATCCTGATGGTTCGCGCACTGGGGGACTACGCCCAGTTGATGGTCTTCCCATGGAACCTTCACGTCGAGCGAACCGTCCGGCTTACCGAAAGCGGGACACCCAACTGGCGGGCTCTGCTGACGACGAATTACCTGTCCGTGATTGGCGTCGCGTTAGCCGCCCTCTTGTTGGCTGGCGCGCTACGAAAAGGAAAAGGGCAGCCGATCCGGCTCCTTGGCGCTGCCTGGTTCGTTCTGGGATACCTGCCCATCTCGAATTTGTTCCCGCTCAATGCCACGGTTGCGGAGCACTGGCTCTATCTGCCAAGCGTCGGTCTTCTGATTTTTGTCGCTGGCTGCTGGCAGGAAGCGTCCCCGTCATGGAGGCGCTTCGCGGTCACGTTTGGATGCGTTGCGGTGCTGGGCTTGAGCGTGCGCAGCTTTGTCAGGAGCGGCGATTGGCTCAATGCCGAAACATTTTACCGGCACACGCTCGCCGCGGGTTCCGCCAAAAACCGGGTTGCCTTGAACCTGGCGCAAACTTATGCAGCCCGGGAAGATTATCCGAAGGCTGAAGCGCTTCTGCGCAAGCTGGTAGAATCGAATCCGAATTACGCCATGGCCCAAAACGCCCTTGGTCACCTGCTCCTTCGCGAAGGTAAAACCGCGGAGGCCGAAAAGCTTTTCGCGGAGACTGTCGCCGCCGACGTTAAGCCAGCGGCCTTGAAACAACCGCGTTCCTGGATCGCGGCGCTTAATCTGGCTTACATCAAATACTCTGCGCACGATTCGCCCGAAGCGCTCGCCATCCTCGACAATGCGCGCACGGAATATCCGGAGACGTGGCGCCTGATCAATTTGGAATCGGAGATTCTGCGGGCCGACGGCAAAAGCGAAAAAGCTCTCGCTCTAGTGGAAGAATTCCGGGAAAACCACTGGTGGCATTGCGCCGCCGCCATTGAAGCCGGCCGGATTCATCTCGAGCAACATCGCTTCGCCGAAGCCGAGGCGGCACTGCGCCGCGCGAGTTGGCTCGACATCCATGACGCCGACTCGCTCAACCTGATCGCCGCCATGAACATCGGACAAAACCGGCTCGAAGCCGCCTGGAAAAACCAGCGCCGCGCCGTCCGTCGGCAACCCGATCAACCGCGACAATATCTTCTCCTGGCCGACGTCCTGGAAAAGCTGGGACGTCACGAGGAAGCGCAAGCCGCGCTTGCCCAGCTGCACTCGCTCCAGGCGCTCGCCCAATCGCAGTCGCCTCACACCATCCTGGATTAGCGCGCCGGTCTCGCGGTCGCGGCGGGGCGTGATAAGCTACGCGCGCCATGGAGATCATCGTGCTCGGCGCCGGGGCCATCGGTAGTCTTTATGGGGCGAAACTCGCCGCAGGCAACGACGTGACGTTGATCGGTCGAGCGGAACATGTGGCCGTGATCAATTCCCACGGTTTGCACATCGAAGGTCTCGAGTCACAAATCGTGCGGGTTCGCGCCGCCTTGGCGGTCGATCACATCGGAGCGGAGGCGTTAATCATCCTGACCACGAAAGTTCCGGATAGCGCGGCAGCGCTTGGTTCAATAGCGTCGTTGATGCGAGACGACACGACGCTTCTTTGTCTTCAGAACGGGCTCGGGAGCGAACGAATCGCGCGGGCCGCGCTCGGCGATCGGGGAATTGTGCTCCGCGGCATCACCCAGTTCGGCGCGATTTTTGAATCGCCCGGAGTGATCCAGTTCATGGCTCGCGGATATACGCTGATCGAGCAACACGAACGCAGCGCGCGGATCACCGACATTCTTAGCGCGGCCGGCCTGGATTGCCGCGTCTCACCGAACATCGGCGCGGATGTGTGGCACAAACTGGTGGTCAATTGCGTCGTGAATCCGATCACCGCGATTCTGGGTTGTGAAGTGGGCAGCATCGCGAATCCGCAGCTCGGGTCGCTGAAGCGATTGGTGATCGATGAATGCATAGCCGTCGCCGCTGCGGAAGACGTGACCTTCGACATCGACTTCATGCGGGAGATCGACGATTTCTTCCGGCCGTCGCACAATGTCGCGTCGATGCTGCAAGACCTGCGACGCGGTCGCCCGACCGAGATCGATTACATGAACGGCGCGGTCGCGGCCTTGGGCGCGCAACACGGCGTCGCCTGTCCCGTCAACGCGGCGCTTGCCGCCATCATCAAGACGATGGAAGCGAGCGGCACCGCCTTGCACTCCAACTAGCGGTGCGCTTCTTCGACGCGATCCGGCTCGGTGGTCTGGCCGGCTTCGGTGGCGGCGCGTTCCTTGAGCGCGGCCTTTCGGCTCAATTTCACGCGGCCCTTGTCGTCGATGCCGATGCACTTCACCCAGATCATTTCGCCCATCTTGGCGACGTCTTCGGTACGATTGACCCGGAAATCCGCCAGCTCTGAAATGTGGACGAGGCCATCCTTGCCCGGGAACACTTCGACGAAGGCACCGAACTCCTTGATCGAGACGACGCGGCCGTGATAGGTTTGGCCCACTTCGATCTCACGGGACATTCCGCCGATGATTTCCTTCGCGCGCGCCATGCTCTCCGGGCTGGTGGCGTAGATGTGGACTGAACCGTCGTCTTCGATATTAATCTCGGCGCCGGTCTCGGCGACGATGCCCTTGATGGTCTTGCCACCGGGGCCGATGAGAGCGCCGATCTTCTCCGGATTGATTTTGATCGTCTCAATGCGTGGTGCGTATTTGCTCAAGTCGGCGCGCGGTTTATCGAGCGCCTGCGCCATGATGCCGAGAATCTTCGTGCGCGCTTCTTTCGTGCGCATGGTCGCTTCGGCCATGATTTTGTGGCTCACGCCGCGCAATTTCAAATCGAGCTGGAATCCCGTGATGCCTGTTTCAGTGCCGCAAACTTTGTAATCCATGTCTCCGAAGTGATCCTCGGATCCGATGATGTCGGTGAGGAGCTCGTAACGTTTCAGGTCGCCTCCGTCGCCGAACTCGGTGACAAGGCCGACACTGATTCCGGCGACTGGAGTCTTGATCGGAACGCCGGCATCCATTAGCGCGAGCATTCCGCCGCACACGCTCGCCATCGAGCTGGAGCCATTTGATTCCATGATCTCGCTGGTGATGCGAACCGCGTAACGGAAATCTTCCGTGCTGGGAATCACCGGCTCGAGCGAACGCTCCGCGAGCGCGCCGTGGCCAATCTCGCGACGGCTGGCGCCGCCGGTTCGACCGGTTTCGCCGACGCTGAACGGTGGAAAACTGTAGTGCAGGAGAAAACTCTTGGAAGTCTCACCGCCGCCGTAGGCATCGATGTTTTGCGCTTCTTCGATCGGCGCGAGGGTGACGAGGGCCAGGGCCTGGGTTTCGCCACGCTGAAAAATCGCGGAGCCATGCGCGCGCGGCAGGACGCCCACTTCGCAAGTGATCGGACGCAGGTCCTGGTAACCGCGGCCGTCCATGCGCTTCTGCTTGTCGAGGACGCTGATCCGGAAGGCCTTCTTCTGCACGTAATCGAACGCCTGCGAGATCGCGAACTTGTCGGCCTCGGGAAATTTCGCGAGGACCGCTGTTTTCACTTCTTCCTTCAAAGCGTTGACCGCTTTGCTGCGATCGACCTTCTTCTCGTTATAGAGAGCGCCTTCGATCCGCTCGCCCGCGACCTGGTAAGCCACCTCGAGGATGTCCTGGTTCACCGTCATCAAGGGCATCTCGCGCTTTGGTTTGCCCACTTGCGCCGCGAGTTCTTTCTGGATCCGAATCATCTCCTTGGCATGGCCGTGGGCGAACTCCAGCGCCTTGATGAAAGCCTCCTCCGGAATTTCGTGAGCCGCGCCTTCAATCATGATGACGTCATTTTCCGTGCCGACATAAACCAGATCGAGGTCGCTTTCGTTACGCTGATCGTGAGTCGGATTGGCGATGAATTCGCCATTCACCCGGCCGACGCGCACGGCGCCGATCGGGCCGGCAAACGGGATGTCGGAAACCGTCAGCGCGGCGGAGGCGCCGTTAATCGCCAGAATGTCCGGATCGTTCTGGCCGTCCGCGCTCAGCAGCATCGAGATGATTTGGGTGTCGTAGAGATAACCGGCCGGAAAGAGCGGGCGCAGCGGACGGTCCGTCATCCGCGAAGTGAGCGTTTCCTTTTCCGAAGGCCGTCCTTCGCGCTTGAAATAACCGCCTGGAAATTTCCCGACCGCGGCCGCCTTTTCGCGGTAATCGACCGTGAGCGGAAACCAATCCTGGCCTTCCTTAATTTGGGTGGCGGAAACCGCGCTGGCGAGCACCATGGTGTCGCCGCATGAGACAACGACCGAGCCGTCGGCGAGCTTGGCGATCTTGCCGGTTTCGATGGAAATTTGAGCTGCCCCGATTTGGGCCGTGACCTTGTGTTGCATGACTGCGTTTCTCCTGGATTGGCTATCCCCAGACCGGTCACCCTTGATCGTAGGTTTTAATCTCGAAACGCGTCGGGACTAAAACCTCTAATCAAAGTGGAACATCGGCCTGAGCGCCGGTTTACTTTCTAATTAACGGACTCGTTAGGCCGGAAGCGCGAACGAAGGACAAGCGTAACCAAGAGACGGACCGGCGGCTACTTCCGCAGGTTGAGTTTCGCGAGCAGGTTTTTATACCGGTCGGACTCCGACTTGCTCAAATAATCAAGCAAGCTCCGGCGCATCGCCACCATCTTGAGGAGGCCGCGGCGCGACGAATGGTCTTTGGCATGGCTCTTGAGGTGGTCGGTCAGCTGCCCGATCCGACGGGTAAGAAGTGCAACCTGCACGTCTGCACTGCCGGTATCCTTATCGTGGAGCTGGAACTCCTTCATGTCCATCGTATCACTGCTTTCTGCCATAAACGAGCCGGTATTGTAGGTGAAGAACGCCGCTTGGCAACCGGATGTTGCCAAAATGTCGCAAACCTCGTGCCCCGGCTTCGCCCACCGGCTATTTCTTCATCATTTCCTTGAGCAGCTCGGTCGAGCCTTTGAGCGACACCTTGTGCGCTTGCGCGATCTGCGCCCACGTTTGGCCGCGTTTTTTCAAGGCGACGATCGAATCGAACTTTTTGTGGGTGGAGAGGGAGAGGGAATGCGCCACGTAAATGTCGCCAAGGCTGAGACCGGTGCGCGCTTTCTCCTGGTCCAGAGTCGCCCCGGCCACGTCGGTGTTGATCGTGATAATGCTCAACATCCGGTGTTTGTCCGCCTTGGCCGCGGTGTTGATGTCGTCGATCAGTTTGTTGATGGCCGCGGAATCGTCGGCCCCGGCGAGCGCCGCGGAAAGGAGTAGAACGAGGACAACTAACACCCAGGTTCTCGACTTCATTCGACGCCTCTAGCCAGGCGCATTGGTTTCACGTTTACCATCGTACCAAATATCCAGCTTATCGCGAGAGCGGACGGCCCGTTTGCCACGGAACACAATGGCGAACGATTGACCGAGAACGTAACGCGCGGAATGCATCCGTAGCTTGCGGCCCGACGAAATGATGGGCTCGCGCAATAATTTGAATCGTCCCAGCTTTTTTAGCGCCTTCGTAAAAAAGACTTCTTCGCCGGCGAAGAATTGTTCGTCGAATCCGCCAGATGACGTGAAATTTTCCCGGGTGGTGAAAAGAAAAGCGCCGGCGCCGAGATTCGCGAGGGTGAAATAGCCCAGCGAGAAAAGGTGCACGAAGACGCGCCCCCAAAGCGGCACCGAACCGTCGGGCACGACTCGCGCGCCACCACCCGAACAACCGGCAGCCAGGGCGGCCAGCGCGTCAGTCACATGAACGGGAGCGATGCAGGTGTCCGCATCCACAAAGAAGAAAACATCCCCGCGCGCGGCGCGCGCCCCCGCGTTTCGCACGGCCGCGATCTGGCGATAATGGACGGGCACGACAGTGGCCCCGGATCGCCTCGCGATTTCAGCCGTCGCGTCATTCGAAGCGTCGTCGACTACGAGGATTTCGTACGGCTGAGTCGAAGATTCAGCGGCATCGCGCAGGGCGGCCAGGGCGCGAGGCAGTTCGTGCTCCTCGTTATAAGCAGGGACGATGAACGAGAGCATAACGGCGACGCGACACTGTAGCGCCGGTCGCTCCTCCGCGCATCTTCAGCGATGGTGCTGCTACCGCGCCGCGGCTTGCCTGTCGAGTGCGATGTATTCGTGGCGCGGCGGACTGAAGGTATCGAGCACGCGCGTGTCCTCGGGAGTTTCGACGCCGTGCGGCACATTACTCGCGAGGTAATAGGAGTCGCCCGGCCGGAGCTCGTGGGCGCCGCCATTCGCGAAGACGGTCATCCGTCCCGAAAGGATATGAATGATCTGCTCCTGCGGATGCTTGTGCTCCGGCATTTTGCTGCCGGCCTTCAGCTCGGCGAGCATTTGATACATCGTCTCGCCATGCGTCACCGTGCGCCGCCGAATTCCCGGGCAAATCTCGATCCACGGATTCTCTTTGGTCACGTCGCTCATGACGATGGTTCTAAACCGCGGTCTCGATCCGTTCAACTGCGGGCCGCCCGGAGCCGCGCCGGACTTCGATCTTCGACATCTCGACGCGCAGATAATTCAAGACGACAGGCGAAAGGATCATGCCGGGGACGCCCATTAATTTTTCTCCGATGATCAGGCCGATAAGGGTAAGCCAGATCGGATTGCGGATGCGGGCGCCGACGATTTTGCTGTTCAGGAAATATTCCAATTTGTGGACGACGACGAGAAAGATGAGCGCAATGAAAGCGATCTTCGCTGAGACCAGAAAACCGATGAAGACGATGACCGTGTTGCTGACGACGTTCCCGACGATTGGGAAAAGGCCGCAAAGAAAAGTCAGCCCGATAACGACCGCGCCATAGGGGAGCCCGAGGACGAGGACAAAAATGGCGGTCAGGATTGTGTTAATCGCGGAAATGGTCATCTGGGCGCCCATAACCTTGGCAAAGCTGCGGTAGAAATCCCCGAACCGGGCGCTGATTTCTTCGCAGTAGATGGAGTAAAGATTGTCCCGAACCTTGTGCGATTCGCGGAAGAGATCGAGCTGGCCGTTAAAGAAAATACTAACGGCGCAGACGATGGCGATGATGATAAAGACGAAAGTCGTCGAGGCGTGGCGGGCGAAGTTAGCGAAGTCGCCCAGGTAGCGCGCCTGATCCTTGATCGCGGTCATGGCGTGGGCCTTGAGGCCTTCGAAATCGGTGAACGGAAGGTTGAGGTCGTGGGCTTCGGCCCAGGTAATCGCGGAAGGGATCGAGTTATCCGCGATCTTGGGCAGCGCGTTGATGGCAGCGCGAATAAAATGGCCGGCCGTGTAGCCGATGGCGGCCACGATGAGGATAAAAACCGCGAGTGTGACCCATTTATTTGGAATGAAACGGCCCAGGTTTGTCAGGACGAAATAAGAAAAGAGAAGCGCCAGGAACGGGGCGCCCAATTGCAGAAGGCCCACCAGAACCAGCATGACTGTCAGCACGGCGTAGGAGATGCGGGCCTGATTCGTCATCCGGGCTTCAAGGTGCGCGCGGCGAGTTTGTTCGTCCAGCAAAGTCTCGGTATTCCATCAGCGGAAGCTCACGCTTTTCACCTTCCAGTTCCCTGACATTGGTGCCGATCCGCTGCGCGCCCATCCGTTCATAGAATCCCTCCGCGTTCGGATCGGCCTCGATTTTTATCAAATCGAAATCCGCCGCTCTGGCCTGGTTGACCGCATGTTCGAATAGCGCACGCCCGATGCCACGCCGCATCGCTGCTGGAATAATCCAGAGATGGTCGAGATGAATACCGTCGCTTTCCGTCGTGAGAACATAGAAGCCCACGACGTTGTCCTCTTCCATCGCGCAATAGGCCACGTTCGCGGCGATGAATCCGGGACGCATGGTCAGAATCTCGCGCCACGCTTCCATCCAGCGCTCGGGATAACCCCAATGCCGCTTGGCCGAGTGCGCGATCTGGGTGAGCGCCTCGGCGTCCTCCGGCTTCGCGCGGACGATTTGCATCGCGCTAGCTCGGCTGGCGCGCGAACGGATTGAAGTTCGTAGCGCGATCGTAAACATCCACGCCCTCGGCCCGCTTTAGTTTGTTTACGACGAGATAAGTGAGGGGCGTCGCCGCGGCTTCGTAAAGGACCTTGCCGACATAACCCGAGATGATCAGGTTCAGCATCGTCTGCCACGTTTCGCGTCCGCCGAAAGCGATGAGAATTAGCACCGTCGTATCGACGAGCTGTCCGGCGACGGTAGAGCCGACGGTGCGAGTCCAGAGCCATTTGCCGTCGGACCAGAGTTTCATTTTGGCCAGAGTGTAGGAATTGGTGAATTCGCCGAGCCAGAACGCGACCAGGCTCGCCATGATGAAGCGCGGCACGGTGTAGAAGACCGCTTCGAACGCCGCCTGGTTCGGCCAACCCGGCGCTGCCGGAATCCAGACGATGAACAGACCCATGAGCGATAGGACTGTGCAGGCGAAAAATCCCAGCCAGATCGCGCGCCGCGAAGCGCCATAGCCGAACACTTCCGTAAAGATGTCGCCGAAGATGTAGGTGATCGGGAAGAGAACCTGCGCCCCGGAAATCTTCGCCGTGATCGGGTGCCCGTGAAAATCGAAGAGCGGGATCGCGCAGATCTTTTGCCCGACCAGATTCGAGATCAGCAACACGACCACGAAGACATGCACGAGCAGGTCGTAATAGCGGAAGCTGCTCAGCCGCGCATCGCGCGCGGTCAATCGGCGGATCATCGTTTGAGCCATCGGGACGTAGGTAACCGCTGACAATTCTTTTACAATCTTCGAACGGCGCTCTGACACACGTTTTCACGAGTCATATCTAACTGAGAGTATGAAAAAACTACTGTTAGTCAGTCTCGCGGCAGCGCTCGCGCAACCAGCGTGATCGCGAGACGCGATCACCGGCGGGCGAGACGCGCACCCTACCCGAGGAAAATGTCAGCCGCCCCGGTTTCGAAAATGGGACGGCGAAATCCCGACGACGGGAAGAATTTTGGATCACGAATTTCGGCCGCGACGCGTAAGTCATTGCGATCCAATCGAAAAGAGATCCTGGCCGAGCGTGGCATAGGGCATGCAAAGGCGTCACGGTTGGAGTCACTCCAATGTAGTCGCCTTAACTCAACCGACCTAGCCCTATGATCATCCGCCTTCTCTTTCTCCTCTTCCTCGCCGCCGCTTCGGCCTTCGCCCTTTCGCAAGAAAACGTCAGCCAATCGCTCGATGGCGCGCCGGGGGGCCGGCTCATGGTCGATGTCGATTTCGGAACGATCGATGTCTCGGCGGGCGCGGATGACAAGATCACGGTCCAGGCCCATCGAAAGATCGATTCGGACAACGAGGCGCAGGAAAAGGAATATCTCGCGTCGGCGCCGGTGACGGTGAGCAAGGAAGGAAACACCGTGACGATCCGGGCGCGCCGCCAGAACAAGGAGAAGAACTTGAACTGGAGCGGGCGCTGCAGCATGGACGCGCGCTACACCGTGCAGGTGCCGAAGAGTTTTAACTCGGAGCTGCGCACGGGCGGCGGCCAGATCATGGTGGCGGAAATCACCGGTACGATGAGCGCCGATACGAGCGGCGGGAAATTGAAGTTCACCCATCTCAAAGGCGCGACCGGCGCGACCACCAGCGGCGGCAGCATCGAGCTGAATGGTTGCGATGGTCCGCTCAAGGTCGACACGAGCGGGGGACGAATTGAAGCGGTGGATGGCAGCGGTTCGCTGGAAGCGCGCACTTCCGGCGGCTCGATTGTAGTGCGGAACTTTGGCGGCGACGCGAAAGTCGAAACCAGCGGTGGACGGCTCGCGTTTGAGAACATCAACGGCAAGATCTTTGGCCGGACCTCAGGCGGTTCGATCAGCGCGAAGTTGAGATCGCCGGTGCCGGGCGACGTGAATTTGGAAACCTCGGCGGGAAGCATCGATGTGATGGTGCCGCCGGACGCCGGGCTGGATGTGGAAGCCGAGGCGAGCTCGGGGCGCGTGACGAGCGATCTGCCATTCGTAGGCACTCGAACCGATCGCGATTCGATGAAAGGAAAAATAAACGGCGGCGGGAAATCGCTGGTCCTGCGTTCCGGCGCGGGCAGCATTTCGATAAAACCCTCGTCCGGTGAAGTAGCGAAGAAATAAACGGAGGACGCCATGAACGACCTCCGCTTCGCGTTCCGCCAGCTCCGGAAAACTCCCGGTTTCACCTTCATCGCGGTCCTCACCCTCGCGCTCGGCATCGGCGCGAACACGGCGATCTTCAGTGTCATCTACGCGGTCCTCCTCCAACCGCTGCCTTATCCGCAGGGCGATCGGATCGTCATCCTCACCGAGACCGACTCGAACCAGCCGCAGATTTCCGTTTCCTATCCGGACTACGTCGATTGGAAACGGGATAACACCGTTTTCGAAAACATCGCCGCCTCCCGGCGCGAATCTTTTAACCTTAGTGGATTACCCGGGCATCCTCCGGAACAGGTCCAGGGCGGCCTGGTGACCGGCAACTTTTTTAAAGTCATCGGGCTCAACCCGCAGCTGGGCCGCGTTTTTACCGAGGAAGAAGAT
>JALYIN010000209.1 GCA_030775765.1 Verrucomicrobiota bacterium | reverse complement strand
GCGATGGACATCGCGGCGCATAACGCGCTCTCCGTCGGGCAAATCATCCTCTTCGGCACCGAGGAACAGAAAACGAAATACGTTCCGCGCCTAACGAGTGGTGAATGGATCGGCGGCTGGGGCTTGACCGAGCCCAATGCCGGCAGCGACACGGGCGGGATCGAGACCAAGGCGGAGGCGCACGAAGATCACTGGCACATCAACGGGATGAAACATTTCATCACCAGCGGGCGCGTGGCGGATTTGCTCATCGTCATCGCCACCACCGGCCAGACTGATACGGGTAAGAACGAGATCAGCGCCTTCATCATGATGAAGGACCAGGTCACGCCTGTCCGGAAAATTCACACCTACGGCATGCGCGCGAGCGAGACCTCGGAGTTGCGCTTCACCAATTCAAAGGTGGAAATCCTAGGCGAGCGCGGACGCGGTCGCGAACAGGCTCTGACCGTGCTCGACCGTGGCCGCATCAGCATCGCGGCGCTCGCGGTCGGCATCGCGGAAGCGGCGTTCGATCGCGCCAATTCCTACGCGAACGAACGCAAGCAGTTCGGACATCCAATCGGAAACTTCCAGGCGATCCAGTGGATGCTCGTCGATTCGGCCATGGAACTGGAAGCGTCGGAAGTGATGACGATGCATGCCGCGCATCTGCAGGACCAGGGCAAAAACACCACGAAGGAATCCGCCATGGCGAAACTCTTCGCATCTGAATCAGCGGTAAAAATTTGCGATCGCTCGATGCAAATTCATGGCGGCTACGGCTACAGCCGCGATCTACCGATCGAGCGTTATGTGCGCGACGCAAAACTTTGCACGATCGGCGAAGGCACATCGGAGGTACAGCGCCTGGTCATTGCTCGCCACGTGCTGAAAGAAGCTAAGCCGCTCAAGCTCGCGCACCGCGAACCACGCGCGCCCAACAGCTAGCCGACCAGGCGGAAAAGATCGCGCCGCGCGCGAGGCCGCGCCATATTCTTCCCATGAGCATGCTTATCTCTCCCTCTATTTCCCGGCGCATTGGCCTTACCGCTGTCCTTATTCTCGCCTTTTGTCTTGTGGTCCACGCCGCCGGCTCCGCGAATTGGACCGGCTAATACACCGATAAGAATTTCCTCGGCGGCCAGGCCGTCTTCCAATTGGGAATCGCGCAGTCGGGTAATGGCTGGCAGGTCACTTTCGACGCCGCGCACAAAGACGCTCATGGCACCGCGCCGGAAGCCGAAGGCCCGGGCAAAATTTCCGGCAATACCCTGCAGTTCCAATGGAAAGATACTTTCTCGAACTCTGGCACCGGCACGATCACGCGCGCCGGTGATGACATCATCGTCTCGCTGAAAACGACTCACGTCGTGGAAGCGCGTTGCCTGGTTTTCTACAAACAAAACATGCGCCTGAAGCGCGCCGCGAAGAAGTAACCCTACACCATCGGGCGGAAGCGCCCGACCACTTCCTGCAGGCACTCGCTGATCTGGCCTAACGAACAGACTTCCGCAGCCTCGAGCAAGGCGGGGAAGCAATTCTCTTCGGTCTCGGCGACGGCAGCGAGTTTCGCGAGCGCCTTCTCCGCTTTGGCCGCGTTCTTCTTCTTGAACGCCTTCAGGCGATCCACCTGCAATTGCTGCTTCGCGCGCGGGGTGCGGGCGAGTTCGAACTCCGGCATTTTCTCTTCGCTGTTTCGGTACTTGTTGAGCGCGATGATGGGACGGGTGCCGTCGTAGATCTGCTGTTCGTAGCGATGCGCGGCCGTTTGAATTTGGCTGCGCTGGTAGCGATTCTCGACCGCTCCCATGACGCCACCGAGACGCTCGATCTCGCGGAATTCCTCCAGGATCGCAGCTTCGACCGCACGCTCGACCGCCTTCATCCCGGGCGAGCCGCTGAGCATGTTCATGGTGTGTTTGAAGATGCCGGACTCATCGAGCAGGATCGCCTGGCCATGGGCGGCGAGGCGGATCCATTCCTCACTCGGCGTCGTGAACGGTTCGTCCGCGCTGTTCGAGTGGCAGGAGTTGGTGCCGTTCATATACGAAAGCATCAGCTCGGCGGCCGTGCGGGTGAGGTTGTTCTTGAACTCCGCCGCGACCAGCGAGCGACCGCTCGTTTGCGTGTGCACTTTGAACATCTGCGCTTTGTGCCGGGCGCCGAACGCATCCCGCATTCCTATTGCCCAGATACGCCGCGAGACGCGGGTGAGCGCGATGTATTCCACGTCGAGACCGCAATCGAGAAAGAACGAAAGGCGCGGACCGAATTCATCCACCGGAATGCCGCGCGCCGCCATCATTTCGGCGTAGGCAAAACCGTTGGAAAGTGTGTAAGCGGCCTGCTGCACCGGCGTCGATCCGGCTTCACCGATGTGATAGCCGCTGATGGAAACGGGATACCAGCGCGGCATTTCGCGCGTGGTGAATTCCATCATGTCGGTGAGGAAACGGAGCGACGCTTCGACCGGGAAGATGGTTTCGTTTTGCGCCTGCACTTCCTTGAAGATGTCGGCCTGGATCGTCCCCCGAAGCTTCGGTACGATGTCGGAACCAAAACGCCGTTTCGCCGCGGCGATATACATCGCCATGATGATGGGAGCCGGACCGCTGATCGTCATCGAGGCGGAAAAATCGGGGGAGCCGAGATCGAATCCGTCGTAGAGCCGGACCATGTCCTCGACCGTGTCGACCGCGACGCCGCCCTCGCCAATCTTGCCGAGGATTCCGGGAGCATCGCTGTCGATCCCATAAAGCGTGGGCCCGTCGAAGGCGGTGCTAAGGCGCTTCGAGCGCTGGTGCGCGCCGAGAAAATGGAATCGCTCGTTCGTATCTTCCGCGAGCATCAGGCCGGAGAAGAGGCGAGTCGGCTCTTCCGCAACCTGCGGCTTCGCACCGTTCTTCGCGCCATTCTTGCTGGCGTTGCTCTTCGAATTCTTGTGCCCGTTCTTCTCGTAGGCGCCGATCTCGATGGCGTTGTTTTGCAGCGGCTCGAGATACATTTCGCGATAAGCGCCGTTCAAAAACGGAAACTCACCCGGCAATCCGTCGCCTAACAAGTAGCGCGTGATGTCACCCGCCTCGTCGATCTCGGGCAAGGCGAGCCGCGGCAACTTCAATCCAGTCGGCGCGCTTCCGATCGGAATCTTCGCCTTGATCTCGTTCCAGCGATCCACCATCTGCTGGCCGAACTTCTTGTCCGTGCGCGCGCGCTTGACCTCGTCCTCGACAAACTTGTTGTACTTGTCGACCGCCTCAACCACGTTTCCTAGCTTGCTCATTTGCGCTGGCCCTTCTTTGAAGTTTCCGCCATTGGCTCCGTCAGCAGATCACAGAGTTGATCAACCCCCGCATCACGATGCCGCTTGGCCACAGTGGCCAACACGCGCTGCCCGCGTCGGTTCTGCTC
>JALYIN010000208.1 GCA_030775765.1 Verrucomicrobiota bacterium | reverse complement strand
GAAAGGAGCGTCGCTTCGGTGTAACGCGGCGGCGGCTTCGTCGCTTCCGCGAGCAGGTTGGCTTCGAGCGTCTTGGCCCGGCCGCGATCTTCCGGCTTCAACGCCGGCAAGGCCCTGCCGTCCTTTGAATCCTCGTCGATGACGGCACGGCCATAGACTTCGAGCCAGCCCGGCGCCGTCAGGACTTTCCCTTCGGTCTTGAACTTATGCTGCGCGATCTGGCTATACCGCATCGTGATATCGAATTCCGCCGAGGGAAAAAAGACGGCGACGAAGCGGCGCGCGACCATGTCGTAAATCTTCGATTCCGCGTCGTCGAGGTTCTTCGACTCCGACGTCGTCGGGATGATCGCGAAGTGGTCGCTGATCTGGGCGTTGTTGAAGATGCGTTTGTTAGGCCGGACCCAATCGTTCTTCAACGCCTTTTCCGCATGCGTCTGCAACGTGCCGGAAAGATTTCCAAGGGTCTGGCGAGCGATCGGCAAATAATCTTCCGGCAAGGCGCGCGAATCCGTCCGCGGATAGGTCAGCATCTTGTGCTTTTCGTAGAGGGCCTGGGCGATTTGCAGGGTGCGCTTTGCGGAAAAACCGAAGCGGCCGTTCGCTTCGCGCTGCAACGTGGTCAGGTCGTAGAGACGCGGTGCGATCTGCGAGCTCGCCTTTTTCTCCTCGGTAACGTTCGCGATCCGGTTTCCCTGGCACGCCGCCACCACGGCTTCCGCCGCGGCCTGGTCCCAGATGCGATCGGCCCGATCGTGTTCGTCGTCACTCCTCTTGAAATCCGGGCGTTGATAGGTCCCGTCGTACTGGCCCTGCGCGATCTCGAATTTCGCGACGATGCGCCAATAAGCGCGCGGCTTGAAATTGCGGATCTCCAGCTCGCGTTCGTAAACCATCGCAAGAGTCGGCGTCTGAACGCGCCCGACCGCGGCGACATTGCCGGCCCGCGAACCGAACATGCGCTTGGTGATCGCCCGGGTGCCGTTGATGCCGATGAGCCAATCGCTTTCGCTCCGGGAACGGGCCGCGTCCGCCAGGCCGCGCATCTCCGATTCGTCGCGCAAATGACTGAAGGCGTCGCGGATGGCCTGCGCTGTCATCGATTGCAACCAGAGGCGTTTGACCGGGTGTTTGTTCTTGGCCAGCGCGCAAAGGTTATTGAAGATGAGTTCGCCCTCGCGGCCGGCGTCGCAGGCGTTGATGACCTGGTCTATGTCCTTGCGCGCAATCAGCTTCTTGAGCGTTCCGAAAACATCCTTCGACCGGTCGATCGGCTTGAGCTCGAATTTCTCCGGAATGATCGGCAGCGTTTCGAGCCGCCAGAAGCCGTATTTTTTCTTGTCGATGTCCTCGGGCATGAGCAATTCCGCGACATGACCCACGGCCGACGAGATGACGTACTGGTCGTTCTCGTAGTGGCCGCCTTGCTTCGGGACCTTCCCTAAAGCGCGGGCGAGGTCCGCCGCCACGCTGGGCTTCTCGGCAATGATGAGTGACTTGGACATGTGGGTTTCGGGGCAAACCTGCGGTCCTGGCAAAAAACAGCCGGAAATTTCTCCAGCCGTCATGAGGCCAAGGCGCGGAGGATAGAAGAGACCCCGCCAGTTCGCAAATCGGATTTGCGGACGCCGTCCGTTAGGGAACGATCACAACGCGAACGTCGTCGCCGAATCCAGCGAGGCTGTCCAAGGCGGCGTTTATTCCCCCGGCCTCTAGCGGGACGGGCCGAATAATGCCGTGCGACAGATCGAGTTGGCCGGTCCGCGCCATTTCGAGGAGGACGGGAATCTCGCTCGCGAGATGATCGGACACCCCGATGATTTCGGCTTCCTTGTTTATCAGCTCGCGGTAAGGCGCGACTTCAAAACTCTCCCGGGTGAGACCGACGAGGGCGGCGCGGCCGAGGGTAGCGAGTGATTGGACCGCCTGGCGCATCGTGATTGGCAAACCGACCAGTTCGAGGGCGACGTCGACACCGCGCCCATTCGTAATTTCGCGAAGTTGTTCGACCGGATCACCGGCGGCGGCGTTGATCGCGATCGCGTCGAACCGTTCCGCGAGTTCGAGCTTTCGCGGGTTGATGTCGACCGCGAAAACCCTCCTGGCGCCGAGATTTCTCGCCAGTCGAATAGCGGAACTTCCGAGACCGCCGACGCCGAAGACTGCGACAGTTTCACCGGCCACCAGGCGCGCCTTCTTCAGCGCGTGCAACGACGTCGCCGACGAACACATCATGATCGCTCCCTGCTCGAAGGGAATTTCGTCCTGGAGGAGAAAGACGCTCCGCTCGGGCACGACCATGAATTCGGCATAGCCGCCGTCACGCTGCTTTCCGATCATCTCGGCGCTCGGGCAAAATTGCTCGTTGCCGCCGCGGCAGAAAGCGCAGTCGCCGCAGGTGACGAGGTAGTGGACACAGACGCGGTCGCCGATTTTGAGATTCTTAACGTCGGCGCCAATTCTCTCCACCACGCCGGCGACCTCGTGACCAATCGTCAGCGGAATTCTTACCGGCGAAACG
>JALYIN010000207.1 GCA_030775765.1 Verrucomicrobiota bacterium | reverse complement strand
TTTGTACTGGGTGCCATCGTAACTGAAGGTGGCGACGCGATAGAGCCGCCGGAGAAGTGCGGCGCCACCGCCGGCTGCGAGCAATGCGATTCCACCCGCGATCAAAGCACGACGCCTGACCGGCGGACTGAATTCCTGATCGCTGACCTGCGTACGCGGCCGCGTGAGAAAACGGAAGACCAACACGAGGGCGCGTTCGAATACGATGAATGCCGCGAGCAATCCGCTGAGCGTCAGGCCGGTCGCGCGATTGATCGGCAACCCTTGATAATGCGTGCCGAGCACCGGCCACAAAAATATTCCGACTGCGGCGAGCGGCAGAAGAATGAAGACGATTCCAGTAACGAAGAAGTTGTTGCTGTCGCGCCGGCGCATCAGCAAGCCGTAAACAATCCCACCCAGTCCGCCGACCAGCAGCTGGCCCGCAAGGACCGAGCCGACCCCGAGCTGCTTCATGTTGTTATAACCGCCGACGCGGCCCATCAAGGAAAGAAACGTGTCGGCTGGAATGAACACGGAGAGGCGATCGCCGAATAACACAAGCGGTGTCGCCACGCCGAAAAGCCAGGCGAGCAACAACATGGTCACCGTCATCAGCAGGCCGGCGATGAAACCCGCCAGGAATCCAGCACCGATCGCGCGACCGCGTGTCATGGGGCGAGCTTACAAAATGTCAACAACGCACGGAATACAATTCGGTCTGGGAGCGCACGCGCCGCGCGTGCTGGTTTCGGCCGCCCTCGCCGAAACAGTGTTTCTCAGTGGGAGCTCGGATGGAGAGAAGAAGGACAAGTTCGCGATGGCAAGGCCCCCCATCGCCAGGACGCGAGGCAGGTGCGCTCCCCAGAATTCCCGCCCAGGCGCTAATTTCTGGGGCTTCGTTCCGTCGCCACGCGGAAAAGCGTAGCGATGATACGGACACCGGCGACGAATGTTCCGCGCAACGTTCCGGAAACTTTCGATTCCCCGCCGGTGCGGCAACGATGGTTGACCGGCACTTCCAGAATGCGCAACTGCGCTTGCGCGGCCCGCATCTGCATCTCGAGGTTCCAGCCGTAAGTCCGTTCTTTCATGCCGAGTTGGTCGAGCGCAGATCGACGAATGGCGCGGAATGGGCACATGTCAGAATAACGAACGCCGTAAAGTAATCGGAGCAGCCAGCCGGCCGCGCGGCCGGCAAAGACCTGCTGGAAATTCATGCTGCCGGGCTCGCGTTTCCCCCGGGTGCGCGAGCCGATCACAAAATCCTGCTCACCTCGCCGGATCGGTTCGACCAGCTGCGACATGAACTCCGGGCAATCGCTGCCGTCACCATCCAGAAAGACAACGAGATCGCACTCGGGAGACAAAGTGCGAATCCCGGCGGCGCAGGCGCGTCCATAACCCGGCGTCGGTTCAGAGACCACCCTCGCGCCCGCAGCCTGCGCCCGCTCGGCTGTTTGATCGCTGCTCCCGTTATCCACGACGATGATTTCGCCCGGCAAACCAGTCGCCAGGCAAGCGCGCACCACTGCCGCGATCGGTTCCTGCTCGTTCAAGGCCGGAATGATTACCGAGATCATCCCAGGACCAGCCAGGCGAGAGAGAAGTAAAACGCGAGCGCGCAGAAATCTGTCACGGCGAGAGTGACTGGCCCCGCGGCGATTTTCGGATCCAGCTTCAACCCGTGCAAGAGCGACGGGACGCTAAACCCGAACAGACACGCCGTGACCAGCGAGACCGCAATGCTGGTGCCGACGACCGCTGCGCTCTTCGGATCCTGCCGCCAGATCAATACGATCGCACCGACGAGAATGCCACAGGCCATCCCGAGCAGGAGAGCCGTCGCTAGTTCACGGCGAAGATTGTGGAGGAACCAGCGGCGCGTCAGGGTGTTCGCGCGCAACGCCTGGATGGTCAACGTCATCGATTGCATGCTGACGCTTTCGTTGAGCCCGAGCACCATCGTGAGAAAAAACGTGATCACGAGACTGCCGGCGAGGGTCGTCTCAAATACGCCCGCGAGCAGAGCGCACGCGGTGCCCGCACCGACGGTGGCGAGCAACCACGGGAAGCGATAACGAAAGACCCGCCAGGGCGAAGCGCCGCGGACCTGGGCCAGGCGAAAACCGAGCGCTTCGAAAACATCGTCCGCCACCTGCGCGACAGTCCGCTTCTCGTCCTCGCGCTCGCCCATCTCCAGCATTTCTTCGGCGAACAAACTCACATCCACTACACCGATCACGCGACGAGCACGGTCCACGACCGGAAAGGCAAAGAACTTGTAGAGCACAAAGAATTCACACGCCTCCAGCACTGTCGCGCTGGCCGGAATCGCCACCACGCGGCGCACCATGATCTCTTCCAGCCGCGTCTCGAGCGGCGCCGTCAACAGCCGGCGCGTCGGCAACACGCCGACGAGACGTTCCTGCGCATCCGTGGCAAAGAAATAAATGACGCGCTCGCCCACGCCTTCGCGCCGGATGCGATCGAGCGCTTCGGCTACGTTCATCGTCGCGTCGAGCAGCGGAAAATCTTTCCGGGCGTGCTCGACGATCGACGAATTGAAATCGGGGATCTTAACCGCCTCGCTCACCGCGCGACTTTACGCGATGAACGATCCCTTTGCTCCGAAGAATGTTCGCCGCTTCGCTGAAATAATCGCGCACGTCAGCCTGTTGGCGGATCCAGTCGAGATAACGCCGGATCCCGGTGCCGAGATCGACTTGCGGCGCGTAGCCGGCGGCGCGGACCCGCTCCGTGCCGCTCGTCAGGTGACGCATCTCGCCGGGACGAAATTCGCTGTTCACTTCCGGGGCGATGTGAATACCAAGCGCATCGGAGATCTGCTCGGCCACTTGGCGAATGCTGACGCCTTCGCCGCTGCCGACGTTCACGGGAAGGCCATCGAGCTTGTGGGATTCCGCGGCCAGCAAGTTCGCCCGTGCGATGTCCTCGACGAAAGAAAAGTCGCGCGTCTGCTCGCCGTCTTCGTAAAGGACGGGCGGCAGATCGTTGAGCAGGCGCGTACAGAAAATTGCGATCACGCCGGTGTAAGGATTGAAGATCGATTGGCGCGGACCGTAGGTACAGGAGTAGCGCAAGGCCACGGTGGGAATTCCAATCTGTTTTCCCCACAGCAGCACGAGTTTTTCCTGGTCGACTTTAGTCAGGCCATAAACTGTTTCCCCGCCCACGGGCGCGCGCTCCGGAGTGGGCGCGCTGGCGGTGACTGCCTGGCAGGTCGGACAATGCACCGACCAATCTCCGCGCTGTAGTTGTTCGACCGGGCGAACGTGGGGAAAAACAAGGCCGTGCTCGGGACAGGTCGCGGCGCCTTCGCTGTAAACAGCCTGCGAAGATGCGACCACGATTTTTTTGATTGGCAGATTTTGTTCGCGAATGATTTCCAGCATCTGCGCGGTGCCGAAACTGTTAACGCGAACGTATTTCGCGATCTCGGGCATGTAGCCGCCGTAAGCCGCCTGGTGGAACACTACATCGATGTCACGCAACGCGGACGAGATCGTCTCCCGGTCCACGACATCGCCTTCGATAAATTCGGCGTCATCTGCGATCCAGGCTGGTTTTCCCTGGCGATGCGTCTGCGGTTCCAGGTTGTCGAGGACGCGGACGCTCCAGCCCTCGCGCCGCAGTAAATCCGCGACGTGCGATCCGATCAGCCCGGCGCCGCCGGTGACAAGCGCCCGTTTTCCATGCGCCGTCATGATTGGGATTCGTTAGGCCAAATCCGGTCGCGCCCTTCGCGGTCCAGCAGGTCGGAGAGAAACCCGCGCGTCGCCGGCGCGGCCAAACCGTTCTGGTCGCTTCCGTTTGTGCCGAAGAGTTCGCGGCAGAGTCGGGAGAGAGTCCGGCGATCATCGACGTCGTACCAGGTCGGCAAAAGGTGCACGGGCACATTGATTTCTCGCGCGGCTTTGATGGTTTGTTCCAGAACGCGCTCGGTGCTCCAATCGATCGCTTCGAACAGGCGCCGATGCCGTTTCTTCAAACCAATCAGGTAATAGCCGCCGTCATCCGACGGACCGAGAACGATTGAATCCCCCGGACGCGCCAGGAACTCGACCGCTTGCGCGAAAGCTTTTTCAGGCACGGTTGGACTGTCGGAATCGATGAGGCAAAGGGAATTGAATCCGAGCTGGAGCAGATCCTCCGTCGCCGCTGAAAGCCGTTCGCCGAATGCTTCTCCACGCTGCGGGACGAGGGTGAATTCGTCCGGCAATATTCCCCTGTACTCCCCCTCAGCGCCGATCGGCGTATAAACTGCAATTTCTTTCACCGCGTTTGCAGCCGCTGTCCGCAGGATTACGTCCGCCGTATCGCGCAAAAAACAGACGTTTAAAGCGGCCGCTTCTTCCGGCGAAAGAGGTGGCGTCAGCCTCGTCTTCACTCGTCCTGCCTGTGGAGCCTTGGTCATAATGGCAAGGGCACAGAGCCCTGCCGGCACGTGGTCACCTTGGTGCGGATCAAGGACGCTATGGATCTCATTCATGCCGGCGTACTCCTCCGGACAACGCAGAGCGTTAATCTTTTTCGCACAGGGCGTATTGATAGCGCCCGTCCCGCCAGGTTTCGATCTTCCGCCATGGTTGCGTGGCAAAGAGGCGGTTCATTTCGCGGATCGATAACACCCGGGCACGGCTCGGTTCACGATAGCCGTTCTTGAAATGAGTCAGGCCGGCGAGGAGCCACATTGTGAAAAGCGGGATCGAAGCCCAGAACGCCCATCGTGGTTCGGCAATGAAACAACGGCCGCCAGGACGGAGAACTCGATACATTTCCGCTACGGCGCGGCGCCGATTCGGCAGGACGGTGAAAAGCCGTGACGCTATCAAGACGTCGAAGGTGTCGCTCTCGTGAGATAATTCGAGGACATTATCGCTTTGAAATCGGCAATTATTCAGACCGAGGTCGTTTCTTTTTTCCCGGGCCCAACTGAGTTGGCTTGGCGAACGATCCACCCCGAGCACGGATATTTCGCGGAACCGTTCCGCTAAACCGCAAGAGTAAAATCCAGGTCCGCAGCCCAGCTCTATGATCTTTTCCCCTGGAGTCGGCTTCCGGTTTGGCCAGAGAGCCGCAATCATCCTTTGGGTATCGTTCCGAAAAAGTTTTTCGCGGCAGAAGATGTAGAGCCAGGCAAAATGCTCGAACAGACTGTCGTCAGAACTGTCATTTAAATCGTCGGACGAAACGGCTATCAGCGGCTGCGTGGCGGAGACTTGAGTGATCGGCAAAACGGCCGGTTCAGCGACCGTTGTTGAGTCCGATGGAACAGTTCTTAACATCTTTTTGAAGAATTAATCTTTAAACGCAGGACACTTCTTAATCTTATCGGTGCGGACAACTCGGTTGGACTCTTGATTTCGCCTCCCGCTCAGCTCGGACTTTCGTCTGTTGATAACACCATGCGGTAGTTCCGACAAATCCGCTTCGGCCAGAGAAGACGAAAACTGTTGGGCGTTATTCGATCTTGTTGGCTTCTTGTTAGTGGATCGTTTAACAAGGCGAAAATGAAGAAAGCTAAAGAGCTTATCTTGCTCGGATTCGTCGTCCTGGCCACGACAGCCGCGCCTGCAGCCGAGCCCACCCTGTTCGACGTCCAAAAAATACTGGCGAGCAAGAAGTTCGTGGAACTGACTCACGCCTTTGAGCCGGGGATCCCGAGGTGGCCCGGTTTTCCCGACGAAAAGCGCGAAACGGCGTATTGGTACGAGAAAGACAAGGGCTCACTCGGGACAGGATTCTTCACTGAGATTTTCACCCACGTCGGCCAATGGGGCACTCATGTGGATCCACCGGCCCATTTTATAAAAGGGCTACGAACCGTCGATCAGATCACCTTGAAGGAGATGATTCTGCCGCTGGTAGTGATCGACGTTCACGGCGAGGCAGCAAAGAATCCCGATTACACATTGACCGTGGAACGCATCAAAAAATGGGAAACGGATCACGGCCGAGTGCCGGCCGGTGCTTTTGTCGCAATGCGCACAGATTGGTCCAAGCGATGGCCCGATGCCGGTGCCATGGAGAATAAGGATTCGGCGGGCGTTTCGCACTACCCGGGCTGGAGTATGCCGGCGCTGAAATATCTTTACGAAGAATGCAAAATCACTGCCTCCGGGCATGAGACGACGGATACCGATCCGGGCGTGGCCACTTCCAAAGAAGATTACTCGCTCGAAACTTACATTCTCAAGACAGACCATTACCAAATAGAACTTCTGACGAATCTCGACCAGGTTCCGGAGAGCGGCGCGCTGATCATAGCGACGTTTCCAAAGCCGAAGGGCGGCTCCGGTTTTCCAGCGCGCGTCTTCGCGATCTGCCCGCCGTAGTCGACGACGAAAATGGATTTACTGGACGAATTGAAAACGCGAGTCGTCTGCGGCGATGGCGCGATGGGGACATTGCTTCTCGCCGACGGTGTGCCGATCGGACGCTGTTTCGAGGAACTGTGCGTCTCGGAACCGGAGCGGATTGGGAAGATCCATCAGGCGTACATCGCCGCCGGCGCCCGCGTCATCAAGACAAACACCTTCGGGGCGAACGCCCTGCGGCTAGAGCGCTTCGGCATGGAGGGACGTGTTTCTGAATTGAATCGAGCGGCCGTTGCAGTTGCAAAAGACGCGGCCAAGAACAAAGACGTCTGCATAGCGGGTAGCGTGGGTCCATTAGGCATAACCAGCGAGGCGACTGTGTCGCGCGGGGTCGATCCGGCACAGTGTTTTCACGAACAAATCACGGCGTTGCTCGAAGCCGGCGTGGACATAATTTTCTTCGAGACCTTCACGGAAGTTAAAGAGATCGAGATTGCGTTGCGCGAGAAGCACACCGTCTCCGACCTGCCGGAGATTTGTTCGTTTGCCTGCAAAACGGATGGACGGCTTCGGTGCGGCACGCTCTTGATCGAGGCATTCGGACGCGTTTGGGATTTGGGTGCGAAAATACTGGGCGTAAATTGCATGAACGATCCGGGAGAGATGGCGGGGTTACTGCAGCGTCTACCGGCTGAGTATCCTCTCGCCGTTTATCCCACGGCAGGTTCCCCACAACTTCAAAACGGTGGCTTTCATTACGACGTTACGCCCCAACCTTTCGCCGCGACGATGCGCAACATCGTAGCAAAGGGAGCAGTCCTTGTCGGCGGTTGTTGCGGGACGACGCCGGCCCACATAGCAGCTCTGAGAAAAGCGATCGCGAACTGAGCTGCTTGACGTAGCTCTGGAAGATTTGCGCACGGCGTTCGCAGCGATGAGTGTTGCGCAATGGTGCAAATTCGGCGTGCGATCATTCTGCAACTAAGCGGTCTGCTCGTTGTAGGAGTTCTGTTCTTTTTCCTGAGCCGCCTTTTTCCCGTCGTAGACATCCTGGCCGACGTGCAGCAACACGTCATGCGCTGGGGAGCGTGGAGCGCGATTTGGTACCCGGTTCTCTACGCGTGCTGCAATGTGTTACTCCTGCCAGGAGGAGTGTTGAGCGTGGGCGCAGGATTTTTCTTTGGGCTGTGGTGGGGATTTCTGATCGCGCTTGTCGGGAACGTCGGCGGCGCAGCGATCTCATTTTTTATCAGCCGATCACTGGGGCGGCAATGGCTAAAGCGCAAGCTGCTGCGCAACCAGACGCTAGTTGCATTAGAGCCGGCGATCGAGAAGGAGGGATGGAAGATCATTTTGCTCAGCCAGCTTCATTCACTCTTTCCCACGAGCCTCCTCAACTATCTCTATGGCCTGACCCGAATCCGCTTTCGCACCTGCATGCTGTGGGTCGCCATCGGGCAGGCACCGGGCTTGTTTTTGTATTCCTACTTAGGAACGCTCGGGCAGCTTGGCCTGAATTTGGCGCGGGGTAAGAGCCATCCACGAGTTATTGAATACTGGGCGTGGCTGGGCGGGTTTGCCAGCGCAGCCATCGTCCTGATTTTGCTTGGGCGGGTTGCTTTAAAATTATTGCAACAAGTTCAAGAAGAACATAATAAAGAAACAAATGCTCGGGCTCCGTTACTGGACTTGGCTGCTCAACGTGTTTATGTCGCGCGACGTAAAAAGTGACCTTCGAGAAATTGCGGCTCACGCTCGTTTACGGGCTTATGCGCCGTATTCGCGTTTTCTCGTCGGTGCCGCGCTTCGATTGAAATCGGGGCTGATAATCTCAGGCTGCAACGTCGAGAATATTTCGTTTGGTCTCACAATGTGCGCGGAACGCGTTTGCGTGGGACGGGCGATCGACCAGGGCGAGAGGGATTTTGCAGCCCTCGCTATTGTCGCCGACACCGAGACCCCGATCGTTCCTTGTGGCGCCTGTCGTCAAGTTCTGGCTGAATTCACCCCAACGCTTTTGATTACCAGTTGGACCCTCGATGGCGATAGCCACGAGTTTTCACTGGCTGATCTCCTGCCGTTGCCGAAGCAAGGAATCCTGCAAGTTCCACGTGGAACATGACCGCAGCCGTGAAACACTACGATGTGGTCGTGATCGGCAGCGGGCACGCCGGAGTGGAAGCGGCCTTGGCCGCCGCGCGGCTGGGAAGTTCGACACTGCTGTTGACGCAAAACCTCGACACGGTAGCCCAGATGTCGTGCAATCCCGCCATTGGCGGCTTGGCGAAAGGCCAGATCGTCCGAGAGATCGACGCTTTAGGGGGCGCGATGGGAATCAACGCTGACGCAACCGGAATTCAGTTTCGGCTGTTGAATCGCACTAAGGGCCCGAGCGTCCGCGCGCCGCGGGTTCAGTGCGACAAGAAAGCCTACCAGTTTCGGATGAAAGCCGTGCTTGAGCGTGCGCCGAATTTGGATATCAAACAAGCAACCGTTTCCCAGATTCTTGTCGATCGACAGTATAAAGTAGAGGGGGTTGAGACCGACATCGGAATGCGGTTTAAGGCGACGGCAGTGGTGGTAACCTCCGGCACTTTTCTCCGCGGCTTGTTGCACGTGGGGACTTACACGCGGCCCGGCGGTCGGATGGCAGACACTAGTTCAGGGTTGAGCGAATCTCTGCGCGAACTCGGGTTCGAAACAGGCCGGTTCAAGACTGGCACTCCTTGCCGAATCAATCGGCGATCAATAAATCTCCAGCGTTGCGAAAAACAGCCCGGCGATGTTCCGCCCTCCTATTTCAGCTTCCTGCCGTCACCCAAGACGCAGAATTTTGACGACGTTTTTACCTTGAATTCCGCGCTGTCCCCTGTGGAACAATTGCCCTGTTGGATCACATACACCACTCAGAAAACGCATGCGATCATCCGACAGAACCTCGGGAAATCTGCTTTATATTCGGGTCGAATTGAAGGCACCGGCCCGCGATATTGCCCGTCGATTGAAGACAAAGTCGTGAGGTTTCCAGACAGGGCAGCGCACCAGATTTTCCTGGAGCCGGAGGGTCGGCACACAGAGGAATTCTACGTTAATGGTCTCTCCACGAGTTTGCCCTACGACATCCAAGTTGAATTTATCCGATCGATCCCAGGGTTGGAAGAAGCTGAGCTAATGAGGCCGGGATACGCCGTGGAGTATGACTATTTTCCTCCTACTCAGCTCAAGGAAACCTTGGAAACCAAACTGGTCGAAGGACTGTATTTTGCCGGACAGATCAACGGAACATCCGGATATGAAGAGGCTGCAGCTCAAGGACTTATATCTGGAACTAACGCGGCGCTCAAGGTACAGAAGCGACCTCCTTTTACGCTTTCCCGCAAGGATGCTTACATTGGCGTGCTGATAGACGACCTGACTACGCAGGGAACAGAGGAGCCGTATCGAATGTTCACCAGCCGGGCGGAAGAACGTCTTTCGTTGCGACACGATAACGCCGATCAGCGGTTAACGGGTCGCGGGTTCGAAGTCGGACTGGTCGATTCGCACCGGCACTCCATTTTCCAGGCGAAGATGGACGCCCTCGAAAAATTGCAGCGTGCGGTGCGCGGAATCTCGATCGACGGGAAACCTCTCGTCTCGCTCTTCAAGATGCCGGAGTTCGGCTTCCATTCTCTTCCTGCAGACATCCGGGGGCTCGCGCAATCGGATCTATGGGAACTCGTGGAGACCGACCTGAAATACGACGGCTACGTGCGACGACAAACCGTCCAAAACGCCCGGCTACACCGCGATCTAGAGCGCGCTATTCCAGCCGATCTCGATTACGAAACGATCGGTGGGCTGCGACACGAGACGCGTCAAAAATTGTCCACGATCCGTCCCCCCTCGCTCGGACACGCCGCGCAAGTGAGCGGAATTACTCCGGCCGACATTTCGATCATATCGATCTGGCTGCAGAAAAAAAAGCTAAGCCAACCAGCCGGCGGTTAGGCGTACGGCGAAAGGAAACTCGTGTGGTCCCTGATCATAGCCTGTTGCGCCGTCGGTTATTTTTTCGGGTCGTTTCCCGCAGGATATTTCGCAGGGCGTCTCGCCGGAGTTGACGTTCGTTCTCAGGGAAGCGGAAACATCGGCGCGACGAATGTTCTCCGCATTCTGGGAAAGCGATGGGGCTATCCAGTTTTCGCGATCGATGTCTTTAAGGGCTTCGCCGCGGTTCGGCTCGCATTTTTTCTGCTAAAATATTGGCCCACGGCGCAGCCCTACGCGGAGCATGTCGCGATCCTTACCGCGATGATGTCGGTCGTCGGGCACATGTTCCCGATCTGGCTCGGCTTCAAAGGCGGCAAAGGTGTAGCCACCACCGCCGGCGCACTGTTTGGTCTCATGCCCTGGGTGGTTCCGTGCATTTTTCTCCTTTGGTATATCGTTTTCCAAACCACCCGCTACGTTTCGCTCGCTTCAATCATTGCCGCTGTCTCGCTTCCCATCGTTGCGGCTCTCTTCGCGCGTTGGCGATTCATCGACACCTGGGCCC
>JALYIN010000206.1 GCA_030775765.1 Verrucomicrobiota bacterium | reverse complement strand
GCCAGGAAAATTGCTGAGTCGCGGATATCCCGGTCCCCTTTCTCCTGGTTTGGTGGCTTCCAGATTTTATCAGTCGAAAAGCGGAAGGGCGCCTTCGTTTCCGAAAGCGCCCTTCATTTCGATGGCGATAAGCCGAATTCTGTCGTCCCGCAGGCGCGGGACGCGATGATCATTTATCTCCGCTCGCTTGCGCGAGCGGCCCGATCCCGCGGGTGCGGGATCGTGATGCGACGATACCCGAGGATCAACGGACCGGCGGTCCTCCCTCTGTTTTGTCTTGCACCGCATGGGGTTTTTCGTGCCTCGCAAATTACTTTGCGAGCGGTGAGCTCTTACCTCGCCTTTTCACCCTTACCTGCGCTTCGTTGCCAAAGAACCGGCGGTGTCTTCTCTGTGACACTTTCCGTCGATCCCGACTTACGCCGGGGCCGCCCGCGTGTTTTACGCGGCATGCTGCCGTATGGTGTTCGGACTTTCCTCTGGCGAAACATTCCTGCTCACCAGCGATCATCTGCCATCGCCGGGAGTTTATCACCGTCGCACGAACTTTGCAGGCCAAACCTTTTGACCATCGGTTCCCCAATCCTATAGTTGATCTCCCCCGATCAACCTGAACCGAAGGATTTCATATGGCACTCGCAGTTGGCACCAAAGCCCCCGATTTTTCACTTTCAAGCAAGACGGCCGACGGGCCGAAGCAGGTCAAACTCAGCGATAATTTCGGGAAAACGAATACGCTCCTGCTGTTTTTCCCGATGGCGTTTACCGGCACATGCACCACGGAAATGTGCACCATGAGCAACGGCCTTCGCGAATACACGGACATGAACTCAAGCGTCTTCGGGATCAGCGGCGACAACCCATTCGCGCAGGAAGCCTGGGCGAAGAAGGAAAGTATCAGCGTGCCGCTCTTGAGCGATTACGAACACAAGGTCGCGAAAGAATACGATGTGATGTACGACTCGTTCCTTCCGCAGATGAATCTCGGGATGAGCGGCGTGCCGAAGCGCTCCGCTTTCATCGTGGATCGCGAGGGCGTCATCCAATATGCCGAGAGCAACGATGACGCGCGCGAGCTGCCGAATTTTGACAAGATCAAAGCGAAGTTGGCGGAGATGAAGTGAGCGACGAATTCAAAACGCTGAAGAACTTCGACGCCGGCGGCGGCCGCCAAGGATTTTTCCATTCACTCCCGGCGCTGGAAGAACAGGGCATCGGACCGATCTCGCGGTTGCCGGTCAGTATTCGGATCGTCCTCGAATCTGTTCTGCGAAATTGCGATGGAAAAAAAGTCCGGCGCAAAGATGTCGAGACGCTGGCGAACTGGAAGGCGAAGTCGCCAGCTAACGAAGAAATTCCTTTCGTTGTCGCGCGGATCGTTCTCCAGGATTTCACCGGAGTTCCGCTGGTGGTCGATCTCGCTGCCATGCGCAGTGCGGTGAAGGAACTCGGCGGCGACCCGAAAATTATCGAGCCGCTCGTGCCGGTCGATCTCGTCGTCGATCACTCGGTCCAGGTCGATTTCGCCGGCTCTGCGGAAGCGCTGCGCCTGAACATGGAGATGGAGTTCAAGCGCAACCGCGAGCGTTACCAATTCCTTAAATGGGGCCAGCAGGCATTCAAGACGTTCGGACTCGTGCCGCCCGGCATCGGGATCGTGCATCAGGTGAACCTCGAGTATCTCGCGAAAGGAGTTCTCAGCCAGAAATCAGACATCGGCGGTCACAAGTCGGAGGTTTTCTATCCGGACACTTTGGTCGGAACCGACTCGCACACGACCATGATCAATGGGCTCGGCGTCGTCGGCTGGGGCGTGGGCGGGATCGAAGCGGAAGCAGGCATGCTCGGCCAGCCGGTTTATTTCCTAACGCCAGAAGTGGTGGGCGTGCACATGACGGGGAAGTTGCGCGAAGGCGTCACCGCGACCGATCTCGCGCTCCACATCACCCAGATGCTGCGCGCGCAGAAAGTCGTCGGCAAGTTTGTCGAGTTTTATGGCGAAGGCGCCGCGTCGCTTCCCCTGCCCGATCGCGCGACTGTCGGCAACATGGCGCCCGAGTACGGCGCGACCATGGGCTATTTCCCGGTCGATGCGGAGTCGGTGACGTACCTGCGGGCGACCGGCCGGACCGACGAGCAATGCGCGGCGTTCGAGAATTATTTCCGAGTCCAGAAGATATTTGGAATGCCGAGGAAGGGCGAAATCGATTACAGCGTCGATCTCGAGCTGAACCTCGCGGAGGTGCAGCCCAGCGTGGCCGGGCCCAAACGTCCGCAGGACCGCGTGAATCTTCCAGAGCTCGGGGCCGTGTTTCGTTCGCTCCTGCAAAAACCGCTGACCGACGGTGGCTACGGCAAGAGCAACGGCGATCTCGGCAAACTGCATTTCGTCAATCTCAATGGCACGCCGCCCACACAGGGCGAGATGGCTTCGACGGACAACCAGGATCAGGGAATCGAGCCGGGCGACGAGCGGAATAAAGTCGAGATGGTCGCGAACCGGCCCACGCCGGATTCGGTCACGGAAATTGAGGCGAAGCCCGGCGACACTTTCGCGCACGGGCAAAGCCGGATCGGGCACGGCAGCGTCTTGATCGCGGCCATTACCAGTTGCACGAATACCAGCAATCCGAGCGTGATGCTCGCAGCCGGTTTGCTGGCGAAGAAAGCCGTCGAGCGCGGGCTGACGATCGATCCGGCCGTGAAGACCTCGCTCGCGCCGGGGTCAAGAGTCGTCTCGGATTATCTCCAGAAGACCGGGCTTCAAAAGTATCTCGACCGGCTTGGGTTCAATGTCGTCGGCTACGGCTGCACTACCTGCATCGGCAATTCCGGGCCGCTTCACCCGAAGATCGAAAAGGCGATCAGCGAATTCGATCTCGTCGCGGCGTCGGTCCTTTCGGGCAATCGCAATTTCGAAGCGCGCGTCCACCAAAACATCAAGGCGAACTTCCTTATGTCGCCGCCGCTCGTGGTCGCGTTCGCGCTCGCGGGCCGGGTGGATCTCGATCTTTCCAAGGAACCGATGGGCCGCGGCACCGACGGTAAGGAAGTTTATCTGCGCGATCTCTGGCCCACGTTGCAAGAGATTCGTGACACCATGCAGTCCGCTCTCACGCCGGAAGTCTTCCGCCGGCTCTATCGCGATTTCGCCGGGCAAAACCCGAAGTGGAACGAGATCCCGTCGAGCACGGGTGAGATCTACGAATGGGATGAGAAGAGCGACTACATTCACAAGCCCCCATTCTTCCAGAATTTTTCGATGACCACCGGGAAGATCGAGGAGATCCGCGGCGCGCGCCCACTTGGAATTTTCGGCGACTCGGTTACGACCGATCACATTTCTCCCGCCGGCGCGATCAAGCCGACGTCGCCCGCGGGTGAATACCTCAAGTCTCGCGGCATCCAGCCGGCTGATTTCAACAGCTACGGTTCTCGCCGCGGCAACGACTTGGTGATGACGCGCGGCACCTTCGCGAATGTGCGGATCAAGAACCTGATGGTGCCCGGCGTGGAAGGCGGCGTCACGGTTCATCAGCCGGACGGCGAGACGATGTCGATCTTCGATGCGGCGATCAAGTATCAGGCCGAGAGAATTCCGTTGGTTATTCTCGCCGGGCACGAATACGGCACGGGATCGAGCCGCGATTGGGCGGCGAAAGGAACGCGGTTACTCGGCGTGAAGGCCGTGGTCGCGGCGAGCTTTGAGCGGATCCACCGGTCGAATCTCGTCGGCATGGGCGTGCTGCCGCTGCAATTCGCCGAGGGAACTAACGCGCAAACGCTCAAACTCGATGGCTCGGAAACGTATGCGATCAGGGGATTGGCCGATACGATCGAACCGGGGCAGATGGTGACACTCGAAATCACGCGCAAAGACAGCATCGAGGAAAAAGTTCCTGTGAAGCTACGAATCGATACGCCGATCGAGATCGATTATTACCGGCACGGCGGCATTCTACCGTTTGTTCTGCGCGAGTTGATGGCGCGGAAGTAGTGCGCGGTCATCCCAGGCTGCGAAGCGCGCCGAGGGACCTCGCAGTCGTAATTTACGCTACCGCGAAACGCAGCGTCGACTGCGCCGATAACCCGTTCTGTTTCGCGAAAGCGGTTGACCGCTTGAGAGATCCCTCGCCGTCTGCGCGGCTCGGGATGACCATGCTTTCTGCGCGGCTATTTCATCTCCCGATCCGACGGTGGACTTGGATGGGCGAGCCCTCCGCGATAAAAGCAGAGACAGGCGGCATCGCAAGCGGCTCGACAAACGGCGGCCCGTAGAGCGTGGCAACGTCCGCGTCGAACTTCGTTGTCTCCGCCATCCACAATCGCCAGCGCGGATGTTCGACGTGGTATTCGCTGCATCCAGCGCGGCGCGCCGTATAGCCCCAGTAATGTTCGGTGATGAATTCCTCGTGCGATCCCTCGGCGGCAACTTGCGGCTCGCCCCTCGCGGTCATCGCGAGGGTTTCCCAGCGGTGCCCGCTCCTCCATTGGTATTCTGCGAACACACGTCCATCCTTGTGTTCGAGCACGTGCCGCATCGGCACTGCGGAGTAAGGCTCGCCATAGAATGTCCGCGCGATAAGCGCGATCGCTCCTCGCGGAACCAGCTCGCGCACGAAAACGACGCCGCGCCGCCATTCGTTCGTGCTCTTTCGCCGGACATAAAAGCGCAGGTTTACCTCCTCGAAATCGCGATGCAATGGAATCGTGAGACCGATCACGCGCGTATCAAGGAAAAGGAAACCGACAACGCTGAGGAACGTCTGGCCCTCATGAAAATCGAGTACAGTGTCAACGGGCACCAGCGGCTCCAGGATTTTCGGATCGACGGCGAAGTTCAACATCGCCAGGTAACGCCACTCCGCGGTGACAAATGGTTTCATGCTGTATCGAGCGCTCCCCGCTCGATGTCTAATAGCATCGCGCGACGGAGCGCGCGATCCACCTAGCGCAGCAGCTTCTCCAGCGCGGGATCGGGCTGAGCCCCGAGCGACGTCGCCTTTACGTAGTGCAGCTTCGCCTGTTCTCGGGCGGGCGGCTGGCTGGTCGCGTAAACGACGGCCAGATTGAAATGCGCGTCGGCATAATCGGGATTCACCGCTATCGCATCGAGCATTTCTTTTTCAGCCGCTTCCTGCCAGCCCTTCTGACTCGCGGTGATGCCGAGATAATTGTGCGCCGTCGCGCTTTTCGGATTGATGCCGAGCGCCGTGGTCAGTTCGGTGATGGCTTCGTCGAACTTGCTTTGCCGGTAATAAACAATGCCGAGGGTCGTGTGCGCGAACTCGTCCCTGGGCGCGAGCGCGACGGCTTTCTTGAGGGTTACCTCCGCCGCTTTCCATTTGCCGGT
>JALYIN010000205.1 GCA_030775765.1 Verrucomicrobiota bacterium | reverse complement strand
GTCATGTTCCCCTCCGCATCCTTTTGCTCGATTTTTATCGCTCCACTTTCCGTTGTCTGGTTTCCAATATCCGAAATCGCCGCCGCCAGGTGGCAAATCATCTCTTCGACCAGGCCGGCGATCTTCTCGAAATCGGCGTAGGCCCAATACCCCTCGAGCATGGTGAACTCCGGATTGTGTTTCCGGGAGATCCCTTCGTTCCGGAAATTTCGGTTCAGCTCGAAGACTTTGTTGAAGCCGCCCACCAGCAAGCGTTTGAGATAAAGCTCCGGCGCGATCCGGAGAAAAAGCTCGAGCCCGAGCGCCTTGTGATGGGTGCGGAACGGTTCCGCGGCCGCACCGCCCGCCACCGCCTGTAACATCGGCGTTTCCACTTCCAGAAAACCTTTCGCTTCCATGAACCGCCGGATTTCGCGCACGATCGTGATCCGTTTCTCGAACACATTTCTCGAATGCTCGTTCGTGACGAGGTCGAGGTAGCGCTGGCGATACCGCGCCTCGACGTCCTGAAGGCCGTGCCATTTTTCCGGCAGGGGCCGGAGAGATTTTCCGAGCAGCTCGAGTTTGTGGACCTTCAGCGTCGGCTCGCCGGTCTTGGTGAGGAAACAAGCGCCTTCCACGCCGATGAAATCCCCGAGGTCGACGAGCTTGAAGAGCTCGATCACTTCGGGGCCGACTTCTTTCGCGTGGATGTAAACCTGGATCCGCCCGGTCGAATCGCGCAGGTCGACGAAGTGGCTTTTTCCCATGTCCCGATGCGCCGTGATCCGGCCGGCGGCGCGGAGCGATGCACCTTCAGCGAATTTTTCGCGCACTTCCGTGACGGTGCCGGAAGTTTCAAAGGCGCCGCCAAACGGATTCGCCCCCTGCGCCTGGAGCGCTTCCAGTTTTTCCCGCCGTTGCGCTATGAGACTGTTTTCGTCGTCCATTGGTTAGCGATTGTTTAACACGTTTCTCACACTGCGTCCTATACGACCTACAGGTGCTACGGGACCTATTCATCGCCGCGGAAGTTTCCACTATTCGTTTGCATAAAAAACCGGGGCCATGCCATACTCTCGCGCGTCTCAGCCGGATTGGATCGGCTCGCGGCGCGCCCGTTTCATGGATGTCGAATTGCCGCAGACCACCTCGAAAATTGACGGCCCGCTCGTCAAGCAGTTCTCAATTTTTTTGCCGAACAAGGTAGGCGCGATGATGGAGGTGGTGAAGCTGCTCCACACCCATAACACCCACGTGGTGGCGATGAGCATCTCGGAATCCACCGATTCCGCCATCGCCCGGATCATGGTGAGCGATCCGGAGGAGGTGGAAGAGTTGTTCAAGCAGTACAATGTCGCTTACGGCGTTTGCTCGATGGTGGTGGTCGAGTTGCGCGAGGTGGCCACGCAGCTGGCGAAGTTGCTGGCCGCGCTGCTCATGGCGGAGGTGAATGTGCACTTCACCTATCCGCTCCTGACCCATCCGCGCGGTTTTGCCGCTCTCGCCCTGCATGTCGATGACACGGACTGCGCGACATCAGTCCTGCTTGGCGAAGGATTCGAACTCCTGAGCCAGGCCGATATCTCGCGGTAGGCTAACCGCTTTGTTCCTGCTGCTCATCACGATATTGCTCATGATCCTTAGACGGCGGCCGATTTTTCCCTAAGAGCACGAGCACGAAGGAGGAAGATAAATTGAACGGTTTTGCGCCGGGGGTAATCCAAGGCATAATCCCCGGCACACCATGGACGCAGAAGACTTGATTTCGGCCGCCCCGCCACCGGACAAAATGTTCCGGATTGCGATCTGGCTCGTGGTGGCCTTTGCCGCGGCGGAGCTGGTTGGTCTTGGGGTTTTTTATACCAAAAAATGGCGGGCCGATTATTTAGCCGCCCATCCGAGACCGGTGGCTCCGGCAGTCACCCCGGTACCCAGCGCCCCCACCGTTGCCGAAAAGACACAGCCCGGGCCTGCGACGACGACTGCTGCCACGACGACGGCGGAAACCACTCCCAGCTCCGCAGCCCTTTCCATTGCGGAGAAGCTCCTGAAGGAAGCGACCGAGCTGCGGGATAAAGGCGACACCACCAACGCGCTCGCCCGTTTGCAGGACGCCGCCCAGCGCGATCCCAAGAACGCGAATGTCCTGGCCGAGATGGCGATGATTTACGAAGCGATCCAGCTTTACGATCGCTCCAACGAGACTTGGAAAAAGATCATGGAGATCGGGCCCTCTGCCGGACCGCTCTATGAATTGGCGGACATGAAAATGAAAACGGGCGTGACACCGCCCGCGCCCACCACGACTGGCCCGGGTCTGGCCGGCAGTTCGCCGCTCGATGCCGGCACCACCCGGAGCGACGCGGAAGGAATTCCCGACGGTTCGAGCTTTGGCATCACGGAAGTGGCTGCGACCGATGCGCCTGATGCGGAAGCGGAAACCAACATGAAGCTCAAAATCAGCGTGAAAGCCCGCCCGAACGCGCCGATCGATCACACCAAAGTGAAGATCCAGGTCTTCTTCTACGACATGGTGGATAACAAGGAAGTCGTCCTGACGGACGCGGATGTCAGTTACGAATGGCTCACGCCACATCACGATTGGAAGGAAACGAATCCCGAAATCCTCGCCGTGACCTACCTCCGCCCCAAAAACAAGACCTCTTCGGAAGCCGATCTCGCCGCTGCCGCAGCGTCGGTCACGCCGCCTGGTAATTCGAAAAAGAAGACGCCCGCGAAAAAGGATGCGGCCACGGACAAGTCCGGCGAGGCCGGCCACCGGAAATATCTCGGCTACATTGTGCGCATTTATTACAGCGAGCAATTGCAAGCTGTCCGCGCGGATCCCACGAAACTGCTGAATCTGTTCCCGCCGCCCTTAACCGCGCCGCAGTAATGCAACTGCTCATCGTCCACGACGACGCTGAGGTGGGAGAACAATTGGCGGGGATGGTGGCCGACTACACCGAGCACGCCTGCGAGTTGGTGGAGAGCGATGTGGCCGCGCAGGAGTGGGCCCAAACACATGCGCGCTGCGATCTCTTACTGGCGCAGCTCGACGGAAACGAGGTGGATGGATTGACCCTGGGCGGCGCGCTCAGTGAAATTTTCCCCGGACTTCAGGTCTTATTTCTTCCGGCCTACCCGGCCGCCCAGCGGCGGCTCGAAATTAGCCGCACGAAAGTTTTCCCTGAGCCAATCGATGGGGAGCGCCTCTTGGAAGCGATCGAAGCCGCGGCTGGCGCGAAACGAGGTGCACCGGATTTGTTTCAAGTGCTCGACGTGCTCCAGATGTGTTGCCTGAGCAAGCGGAGCGGCGCGGTCCAGATTGTGAAGGAGAGCCAAGCAGGAATCGTCTATCTGCGCGATGGCAGGATCGTGCATGCGGAAGGCCCGGTCACGCGCGGGACCGAGGCCCTCCTGGAGATCGCGGACTGGGGCGATATTGAATTTGCCTACGACGCTTCGGAGCGCGCGGCCGAGACGATCTCGACGCCGTGGGATGAGGCACTCGTTCAAGTGGTGGGGCAGCATCAAAAAGGTGACGCGGCGCCGGCGAAAATCGAAGAGCGGATCGCCGAAGAATCGCCGCCGAAGAAGCGCGGGTTTTTTGCCGCGCTCCGGCGTAGCTAGGTGGATCGCGCGCTCCGTCGCGCGATTCCTTCTGGTCCCCGATTTGCCGGCCAATTTGTCATCGAACGACGGAGCGCTCGATCCACCTCTTGTTCTTTGTCGGCCAGATGCATTATCCTTCGCGCCGAATGATGAGGTTCAGGATTCAACTCGGGGCGTTTCTGTTTTTGGCGGCGACGGCGCACGCCCAAATCCAGGTGGAGCTGAGTTTCAAGCGCCTCCAGTACATCGCCTACGAACCGATTCTGGCCACCGTCAAGATCGCGAACCATTCCGGGCGCAACATCGATCTCCAGGACGATAGCGGACAGCACTGGTTCGGATTCGAGATCAACGCCGGGGAGGGCCGGCTCCTGGCGCCACTGCAACAAAGTGCCGCCGAGCCCGCGCTCCACATCGAGGCCGGCAAAACCGTCACGCGAAAAATCAATCTCACCTCGCTTTTTCCAGTGCACGATTTCGGCGCCTATCATGTGCGCGCCAACGTCTTCTTCCCCGACCTGAACAAATTCTTTTATTCGGCGACGAAAGTTTTTCAGGTAACCGACGCGCGGCCGATCTGGCAGAAAACCGTCGGCGTACCCAAGGAAATGCCGGGCGCGGGCGAGGCCCGCACCTATTCGCTCCTCTTCCTGGATCACACTTCGCTGTACGTGCGGGTGGAGAATAGAAACAGCGGCGTCGTTTACACCACCTACTCGTTAGGCCGGATTATCTCGAACGAAGATCCACAGGCCGAGGTCGACCGCGCGAACCAGCTTCATGTTCTCCATTGCGCCGCGCCGCGAAATTGGGCTTATTCCCATGTGGGGCTAAATGGGGAACTTCTCGGGCACTCGACTTTTCTCGAGACAAAGACGCGTCCCCGTTTGCGACACACGCCCGATGGCAGTATCGCGGTGAGTGGCGGAAT
>JALYIN010000204.1 GCA_030775765.1 Verrucomicrobiota bacterium | reverse complement strand
GGCATCAATGCCGGCGTTGATGAAAGCGCGGGCGGCGCGCGGGGTCTCGGCCGGCTGATGTCGCGATTCCATTCCGGGCAAATCCAATTGTATCTGGGCGCCGTCGCCGTAGCGGTCCTGGCCCTTCTTCTTTTCTACGCATGGCTGGCCTGATCACCGTCCTCATTTTGCTGCCTTTGGCCGGCGCGCTTTTTGTCGGCGTTAGCCGCCCAAATTCTGCGCGGGGGGTCGCGCTGGGATTCACGGTTCTGAGCGGAATGGCGGCATTTGTCTTGTGGCGCAACTTCGATAGCGCCGCGCCTGGAATGCAGCTCGTTGAGCGGAATCCCTGGGTTCCGTCTATCGGCGCGGAGTATCTCGTCGGCATCGACGGCCTGAGTTTGCTTCTCGTTATTCTTACATCGGTAATTTTCCCCTTCGCCTTGCTCGCGCAACGGTTGAGTCGCGGGACCTGCGCGCTCCTCCTCGTCATGCAGGCCGCTCTCTACGGCACGTTCACAGCCCAGAATTTCATCCTCTGGTTCTTGTTTTACGAGATGAGCCTGATCCCGGGGTTTCTCCTCATCAAAATCTGGGGCGGCGAAAACCGCGACCGCGCCGCGACCAAGTTCTTCCTCTACACCTTCCTGGGCAGCGTCACGATGCTCCTCGCGTTCTTGGGAATTTATTTCAGCAAAGGAACTTTCGATTTCGCGAAGCTAGCGGAACTTGCCCGGAGCGGTCCGCTCCTAACCGGCAAACTCGGCTGGTTCGCGTTCGCCGGAATCTTCCTGGGCCTGGCCGTGAAAGTGCCGCTCTTCCCGTTTCACACCTGGCTGCCCGATGCCTACGAAACAGCGCCGACCGGCGTCTCAATGGTGTTGACTGGTGTGCTTTCGAAAATGGGCGTGTACGGTTTCATCCGTCTGCTCCTTCCCTTGTTCCCGCGCGAGATCCAGGCGCTGGGCCCGTGGCTCCTCGCTCTCGCCGTTTGTTCGATCGTCTTTGCGTCACTTTCGGCCTGGGCGCAGTCCGATCTCAAACGGATGGTGGCCTATCTCTCGATCAACCATCTCGGCTACTGCCTGCTCGGCTTGTTTGCGGTGAGCGCCGCCACCGCACGGCCTGCCGTCGAAATCCAGGCGGCGCTCAGCGGTGTTTTCCTGCAAATCTTCAACCACGGCATCACCGCCGCCGCGTTGTTTTATTTCGTCGGGTTGCTTGAGGAACGGCGTGGCTTGCGCGGCATCCATGACTTCGGCGGCTTGATGCAACGAACACCGCTCCTCTGTGGCTGGATGAGCGTCGCCATGTTTTCCTCTCTTGGCTTGCCGGCCTTGAACGGCTTCATCGGCGAATTCCTCATCTTCAAAGGTTCGTTCCCTCTCGCCGCGGTCGCGACGTCCTTCGCCGTCCTCGGCCTGCTCTTCACCGCCATCACGTTCTTGCGCGCCATGCAGCGGCTCTTCAGTGGACCGCTGACGGAGAGATGCAGCACCTTTCCCGATCTCCTGCGGAAAGAGAAGCTGGTCCTTGTCCCCGTCACGCTGCTGATGTTCGCCGTTGGCCTCGCGCCCCAGTTCGTCTTCAATATCTTCAACACAACGGTCGTCCAGATGGCGCGATTGTTTGCCTGAGCCGCGGAATGAAAAAAGAACTCATTCCAATCGACCGAGTTACCCAGTCAATTCATTTCCTTCGCGACCAGAAAGTGAACCTGGGTCAGGATTTAGCGTCCCTGTATGGAGTCACTGTCGGCGCTCTTACCCAGGCCGTAAAGCGCAACCCAAGTCGTTTCCCCAAAGACTTTGTGTTTCAACTGAACACTGAGGAGTTGGCAAACTTGAAATCACAGTTTGTGATTTCAAGTTGGGGTGGGCGCCGGGCCCTGCCCCACGCTTTCACCGAGCAAGGCGTCGCCATGTTATCCAGTGTGCTGAAAAGCGACCGCGCCGTGAAGGTGAACATCGCGATCATGCGCGCGTTCGTGAAACTGCGCGAGACGCTTGAGTCCAATCGCGAACTCGCGCGCAAATTCGCCGAGCTGGAAAACCGAGTTGGGAAAGACGACGACGAGATCGCGGCAATTATTGATGCGATCCGGCAATTGATGGCTCCGCCAGAGAAGCCCGGTCGTGAAATCGGATTTCATGTGCGCGAGAAAGCGCCGCGTTACCGAGCCCGGAACCGTCGATGATCGCCTGGACCATCTACGTCACCTTCGGCGGCGCGTTGCTGCTGCTGTTCCTGCCGCACATTCTGGCGCGCTGGATGGCGCTCCTGGCTTCGCTCACCGGCTTCGCCATCAGTCTGAACGCGTTCTTCAACGCCGGCGACAGCGGCAATTTCCAGACCATCATTAAACTCCCCTGGATTCGCGCACTCGGTTTCGAGTATCACCTCGCCGCCGACGGCATCAGCCTCACGATGTGCTTGGTCACGGGGCTGACTGCAGTCAGCGCGGTCCTTTTCTCCTGGGACGTAGAGGAACGGCCTAACGAATTCTTCTTTTGGCTGCTCCTGGTTGTCGGCGGATCGTACGGCGTCTTTCTCAGCGCCGACTTGTTTCTTCTCTTCGTGTTCTACGAACTGGTCATCGTGCCGAAATACTTCCTCATCGCAATCTGGGGATCGACGAACAAGGAGTACGGCGCGATGAAGTTGACGCTGTATTCCTTCTTCGGCGGGGCGCTCGCTCTGATCGGTATCATCGCGATTTACGTAACGGCTGGGGGCAACACCCTCGACCTGCATCAGCTCGCCCAGGTTTCCTTCCCGCCGCAATTCCAAAACTGGGTCTTCCCCCTTTTGTTTCTGGGGTTCGCAGTCCTGGCCGGTATCTGGCCTCTTCACACCTGGGCGCCGACTGGCCACGTCGCGGCGCCCACCGCTGGTTCGATGCTGCTCGCCGGTATCGTGATGAAACTCGGAGCGTATGCTGCGTTGCGCGTAGCAATGAACCTGTTGCCCCTCGGCTTTCAGACGTGGAGCAAATGGATCCTCGTTCTCGGTATCATTGGGATTGTTTACGCAGCCGGCGTCGCCTTGCGCCAGCGCGACCTGAAATTCGTCATCGGTTACTCCAGCGTCAGTCACATGGGTTTTGTCCTGCTCGGGCTGGCCTGCGCGAATGCCCTCGCTGTCAGTGGCGCCGTTCTGCAAATGTTTTCGCACGGCGTGATTGCCGCCCTGCTTTTTGCCGTGGCCGGACGCATGATTTATCGCCGCACGCATACGCGCGACCTGGACCAGCTTTCGCGAATGAACTTGAGCCGCCTGCTGCCGTTCGCAGCGTTTTCCTTCGTTATTGCGTCCGCGGCTTCGATGGGTATCCCGGGCTTCAGCGGGTTCGCCGCCGAAATCACCATCCTCCTCGGGGTCTGGAAGGCTTATCCGATGGCTGTCTTCGTGACCGGCGCCGGCATGGTGCTGGTCGCGGCGTTTACGCTGCGCGCTTTGAAGAAAACATTTTTCAGCGACGCGGCGACGACGGTTCGAACGCAGGCCGGCCGCGCC
>JALYIN010000203.1 GCA_030775765.1 Verrucomicrobiota bacterium | reverse complement strand
CCTGATCAACGAGGGACGAGACGGCGTCGAATGTCCATCCTGGCTTCGCCTTAGCGCTCAACGCGCCCACGAGTCGCTCGTCCCCCATGGAAAGACTATCGAGGATGCGGTGAGATTTTATCTTTCGCATCTGGAAACAGCCAAGCGCGCGGCTCCAATTCAGTAGCAATCGACGAGTTGATTGCTAACAGGAGAGCTGCCGGGGCGTCCGAGATATATTGTTACGATCTTGAACTGCGCCTCGGAAGATTCAGTCGCGACTTTGCGGGAAAGACGACGGCCGAGATTTCTACTGCCAGCATCGATTCATGGCTTTCTTCGCTCGAGGTGGGTCCAGTGACGCGAAATACGTATCGTCGGGATTTACGGACTTTTTTCAGTTTTTGCGTCACCCGGAACTACTGTTTGGCAAATCCTGCCGCCCAGTCCCGACGAGCAAAGGAGGTTTCACCGCCCGTGGGCATTTTGAAAGCGGAAGAACTTGCTCGCCTCTTAGAAAATGCTGTGCCTGCGGTGATCCCGTATCTCTCAATCGGTGCGTTTGCGGGTCTTCGGGCGTCTGAAATTGAGCGGCTTGATTGGAATGAAGTGGATTTGACGCACGGTCTTATAGAAGTAACTGCAAAGAATTCAAAGTCGGCGAAACGACGGCTCGTGAAAATTTTGCCAAATCTTTCACAATGGCTAAAGCTTCGTGCCAAGACGAACGGCCCGGTCGCTCCCAGGAATCTGCGCGCCCTACTATTAGATTCTCGGAGGAACGCTGGAATACAAGCTTGGCCACCAAATGCGCTGCGTCATTCATATGCGTCCCACCACGTTGCGTATTTCAATGATGCCGCCGCGCTTGCGCTAGAACTCGGACATACACATACCGGTCTGATCTTCCAACACTACCGCCAGGTCGTAAAACCGAGTGAAGCGGAACGTTATTGGAAAATCGCGCCAACCGGGAGTTCTGTAAGAATTCTGCAATTCGCAAATGGTTAGTGAATGGCGAATGCTGTGCAAAAGACTTCCAGCGGAATGGTGTCGCTACTTTATTTTTTTTGCTCCTCGCACGATTTCTGCCAATTGGCTTAATAGATGTCTGAAACGTGATGGGTAATCCAATCTACGACAGAAGCGCCGACGAGCTGGAGCGTGGCGAAATTGACAAAGGGCTGTGGACAGAAGCATTCGCGCTGTCGTCTGGTGATCTCGACATAACGAAGGCGAGATATGTTCAGTTGCGCGTTCGTGAACTCAAGAAAGTTGCAAACAGGATTTCTTCGCGGCTTGGATCTGGTCATGGAGCGTGTTGCTCGGAGTATTTGCCGGCGCTCAAATTGTCGTCGCACTGGCGCTGGCTCTGTCTAACAGATTCGAATTTATTTTTGGTAATTCCTCTTGGCGGATTAGGTGCGTGGGGTTGCCGGTCATTGTTTCGTCGGACGATAGCTGGCACAAGGCGAGGTGCACGCCAGTGGATGCACTATGCGGCACACTGGTGAGGCGTTGGCAAAAAAAAGGGGCATCGCGCATTACTGAAAAGAGTTATTCGATTTTTCGAATAACTGCCTCTCGCGCGCGCGATCTGTCCTTTTTGTCCCAGAGAGATTATCAATGCTTCTTAAGTCGATACCCGTCGCCTGCGCTTCGGTCGCCGTCGTCGTGTCGCACTAGTCGAAATCTACGATCTCGATTAATGGAAAGCGGGTTCTCGCGGCCCGTGAGCGCTTTGATTTTGTCTCCGAAGTTGGTTGAGGTTTCCTCCTTCGTCCGCTACCTGCGGCCTGAATTCTTAGATGAGTTGGAAAGTTGCAATAAGGAGGCCAAGCACTACCGCCAAGCGCCGAATCGCTAAAACTATGGCAGGCGTGGTGTGCCTCTACTTTCCGCGGCGTCTACGCCGTTCTTTGCAGAGCAGTGCGCTCCGCAATCGGCAGCGTGAACCAGAACCGGCTTCCTCTTCCCACTTCACTTTGCACGCCAATCTTCCCGAGATGGGCTTCGACGGCCAGCCGGCAAAAGGCGAGACCGAGGCCAGTGGAATGCCGTTGTTGCGCGCCATTCCCAGTCTGGCCGAATTTCTCGAAGATGCGGGCGTGCTCATCGGGAGCGATGCCGGGTCCATCGTCGCGCACCGAGAGAGTTATGCCTGCCTCCTCCACTTCGACGTCCAGACAGATCGTCCCGTCGGATTTTGTGAACTTGAGCGCGTTATTGATGAGGTTTTCGAGAACACGCCGGACCACATCGGCGTCGCAGGAAACGAGAACAGGATCGGGCGGTACCTCACAATCCAGAGTGCGATTTCCGAGCACCGGAGAAAATCGATGGGCTGCTTCGCGCGCGATCTCGCCGATGTCGTGCAGCTCCATTCGCAACGGCATCTGGCCGGACTCGAGCCGGCCGACGTCGAGCAGGGTGGTGATCATGTCGCGCATGTTGTCGGCGCCGCGCTGGGCCTGGGCGATGTATTTCGACTCGGTCGGAGTGAACTTGGCCGCGGCCACGCGCTTGAGGGCGTCGATGTAACCGGTGACGATGGTGAGCGGCGAACGCAGATCGTGAACGATCATGTGGGTGAGATCGTCGCGTTGCGCGAGCGTGGAACGGAGCCGGAGCTTCTCGAGGCGTTCGAAGGTGAAATCGGAAACCAGGCAAAGAAGAATGTTGGTGTTGCCGACGAGAAGCGGGGCGAGGCAGGGAAGGTAGAGGCCGGGGCGATTGAAAAACCAAAGAGCGATAAAGGGCGCGGTAGCATCGACGACGAAGAGAGCGACCAGCCGGAGCCATGGCGATCGGATGTAAAAACAAAACGCCGCGGCGAGCAAAGCCGCGGCGATGATGACGCTCGCGCTCCCAAGCGGCGGAAGCTCTTTCAGATATTCACGGTGCAGCAGAGCGTTCAAAGCATTCAGATGAAGCTCGGCGCCGGGCATAGGGCCGAACGGCGTGGCCAATTCGTCCTTCTGCCATTCTCCCTCCGCGCCCACGATGACGATCTTGCCGCGGAACGATTCTCCGGACCGGTAGTTGTGTTTCCAGTATTCAGGAACGAAAATTTCAAACACCGAATGGGGACGGAAGCCGGCTCGCGGCGGCCCGGTGAAGCGGATGGAATATTCGCCCAGATCCTTCGGAACCAGCTCGGGCCCGCCGGCCTTCGAAACCGCGCGGGCGGAAAGTGAGAAGTAGGTTTCGGTGGAACTTCCGTGCTCGCGAAAGGCGACCCGATACTGCGCTTCCCGAACGACCTTGTTTTCGCCGGTGAAGAAATTCGTGAATCCGACGCGGTCGTCGGTGGCAGCGTTCGTGACGAGCGTGGGCGCGGGGGGAGTGTAGCTCGATGGCATCTTGAAAGTCCGATCGATGTTATCGGGCGAAACGAAATTGCTCCCGATCACAACCTGCTGGCTGAACCGATCGAGCGCGGCGCGAAACGCGTCGTCGTTTGGGGCCGGCGTGGGAAACAGGCAATCGAACGCGACGACCTTGGCGCCGGCGCCGACCAGACGCTGCAAGATCAGGGCGTAAACTTCACGATTCCAAGGCCAGCCCTTGGTCATGATTTCGAGAGCCCGATGCGAACTCAGATCGCTCGCGCTGGAGGAGAGCAATCCGTCGAGGTCGAGCTCCGGGTCCAAGGTCACGGAGGCTGAGTCGATGGCGAGAAAAACCAGATCAGGATTAGGTGGAGTGGTGCGGCCGGAACGCGCGATCAAGTCGCGGAGCCGATATTCCACCTGAACGTAAAAGGCCGGTCGAAAAAGCTCGATCGCGATCCCGAACGCTGCGCACGCGATAGTGAGCAGAACGATGGTCAGGATGCGCCGGCGGAACATACTCTGGGTCGAAGCGGGAAGCATGCCCGCACGCGGCTTTGACCGAGGCGCGACCCCGCGTGTCCGGGGGCATATCCCTTGCTGGAAGTGAGAGGTGTCCCGGAAACTCTCGCGCCTCCTTATCTGTCTGCTTTTGGGCACGGCCGCAATCGCGCGAAGCCAGCAAGCACTCTCCTCGATCACCCAGGCGCGGCTGTTTCCGAACCCAAACGCACCCGAAACGGTATCCGTCGACGCAAACGGCACCGCGCTGCCTGAGGAGGAAAGCGCCAGCGATTTAGGCGATGACAGTTTCGGCGCTCAGATAATTCTAAAGAACCAGGAGCGGCGGCGTATCTACACGGTTTTTGCGGACGTCTCCGCCTATCACACTAATAACGTCGATCTCAACGCTGCCGGATCGCGGAGCGATTCGTTTCTCGCCGCTAACGTCGGGGCCGCATGGCGACCGGCGATTCGGCCGGACCTCATCGCTGACTTCTCAGGAGGCATCTCCGTTTTCCGATATGATCGAGCGAACGAACTCGATTTTGAAAAATTTTGGGTAGGAACGGGGCTGAGCTGGGCCGTGCCGCGTGCCGCGGGAATCATTGTCTTCGGCCGCTACGATTTCAGCGAAGTGCTTGATGCCAGCAGCAATGAACTGCTTCAAGACCATGAGCTCAGTGTGGGCGCGCAGAAAATTTTCGTTCTAGGACGTTCCCACTTTCTCGCCACCGGATTGACGGGCATCCTGGGGTTGTCGACTCCACGCTCGCCGCAACGCGACCAAGCGGCGATTCATGCGGCTTACCATCTCCAGATCACGCGCTCGTTCGACGTCGATCTGCTTTACCGGTATGCGGCGCAATTCTACAACGAGGGAGGCCGCATCGACCGCAATCAGAGTCTGTCCTTATCGATGGGGATCGCGGCCACTCGTTGGTTCCGCGTGGCGGGATCGATCTTGGCGGCCCGCAACGACTCAAACCAGGACGCGTTCGAGTACGATGTTTTTAACGTCGGAGGCGGTTTAAAGATGGAAGTTACATTCTAATTCCGTTGACTGGTTGCCATTAAAAATAGTATTTATGGAGAGGTCGCGAGACGCCTATGCTCAAATCCTCTCTCTGTACGGGTGCCATCGTTCTCTCTCTTCTCTCCTTCCAGCATTCGTTCGCCGGTCAGCTGACCTCCGCGGAAGTCACTAAGATCATCAATCGCGTCGCGGTCATCGACCCTGCCTCGGGCGAGCGTCCCGCGCTCCTCCGGGACGTCATCAAAGACGATCTCGGGGTGCAAACCGCGGAAAAATCGCGTTCGGAATTGCTCTTTCAGGACAATACCCTTACCCGGCTCGGAGCGGAGACGTTCTTCAGTTTCAAAACGGGAACCCGCGACATGACCTTGGAAAAAGGGTCAATGCTTCTCCAGGTTCCCAAAGGTCTGGGCGGCGCAAAAATTCACACCGCTGCGGTCACCGCCGCCATTACCGGGACGACCATCATGATGGAATATATCCCGGGGCGTTACATCAAGGTGCTCGTCCTCGAAGGAAGCCTGCGTTTGTCGCGCAACGGACAGGTTGGCGATTCACTCGTGCTTCGCCCGGGGAAGATGGTAATCATGCGGCCGGACGCCAAGCGGATTCCCGATCCGGTGGACGTCGATCTCAAGCACTTGGTCGGGACTTCGACGCTGGTCAACTTCCCGAACTCAGCGCCTTTGCCGAGCATGGCATTGATC
>JALYIN010000202.1 GCA_030775765.1 Verrucomicrobiota bacterium | reverse complement strand
GTGTTGGACCCACCGGCGGTTCGCCGGGCGGACGCTCGGCCGGCGCCGGCGCGACCGGAGGCGCGGCCAGCGAGGCCTGCTCTTTCAACCACTCCTGATACGCTGCGGGTTCATCCACCACCAGCATCCCTTTCATGCTGTAATGTCCGTAGCCGCAAAGTTGGCCGCACACGATCTCGTAGCTGCCGGTCTTAATCGGTTTGAACCACATCGGAATGATCTGGCCGGGAATTGCGTCCTGTGCCATGCGCATGTGAGGTAACCCAAAATTGTGGATCACGTCTTTCGACGAAAGCTCGATGATGACCGGCCGATCCTTCGGCACATGTAATTCTCCCAGAAACACGAGGTCGTCTTTTGACGCCGGATCATTGGGATCGAGGCCGAGGCCATTGGAAGGTGTGACCAGTCCGATGTCGCGCCGGCCAAACACTCCGTCCGGTCCCGGCATGTGAAAGTTCCAGTTAAACTGTTGCCCGATGGCGTGGACGATGATCGCGTCTTTGTCTTCGGGAAAGGAATTCACGCGCTTGGCCCAGAGCGGAATCGCGAATCCGATGAGCAGCACCGCTTCGATCAACACGACTGCGAATTCGAGGTGCGTCGAAATGCCACTCTTCACGCCTTCGTGGTCGGCGACCGGATGCTTACTGCGGCGGAAACGGAGGAGGACATAGATGAAAAACGCCGACCAACCAACAAAAAGCGCGCCCATGAACCAATGGGAGAACTCGATGATGTGATCGATCTGGTAGCCGTGCTCGGAAGCGTTCGGCGGCATGCCGATCAACTCGTTGATAAAGGCGAGGCTATTCATACGGCTTCAAATCCTCGTCGGTCAGTTGCTGGTGCGGCTCTAGCGGCATGTTGGCGTGTTTCCAAATGTGAAAGCCGAAGGCGCCTACGCCGCCCATCACCGACATGACAACCCCCATGAGCACCCAAATGGCCGCAGCCATGTGCTCGGTGCTTTTCGAATCCGCCGCGCCGAAACATTGCGAACAGGCCAGCGCCTGGCCGGCGGACGTGCCGAGAAACAGACAGCTCGCCAGAATGATTCGCGCTTTCATGTGATGATGCGGAGCCGTTTCATTTTCCGGTAAAAGTAAACGCCATAGCAAATCAACCCCAATCCCGCCGCGAACGAACAAATGGCGCCGATGCGGAATGCCGGGGTGCCGTGCATGGAATCGACCCAGAGGCACCAAGCGCCGGCCCCGAGCGCGAGCAGGGTCGAGACCGTGATGAAAACGATATGGAAACCTTTGAGCGACATTTAGCGAGTGATCGGGTCGTACCAGGCCAGATAAGTGAGAAAGAAAAGGCCGAGAACGAAAAACGCCGTAAACATGAGGATGCGGTAAATCATCCGCTTCTCGCTCTTGAGGTGCATGAAGATCAAGGCGACCAGGCCGGCTTTGAAGGTCGCCACCAGCATGGCGACCGCGACATTCGCCTTCATCGTCCCGAAATTTACATAGGAGAGAAAGACGGTGATGGCCGTGAAGGTAATCAGGGTTGCGCCGACCAGCATGTATCCGCGGATATGTTTCGCGACATTATGAGCAACGTGGTCGTCGTGCTCCGCGTGCCCGTTGGCCATGGCGGTCTCGGTGGGAATCGTGTGGTCGGATTCGTTCATCGTCAGAGTAAGTAAAAGAGCGGAAACACAAAAATCCAGACCAGATCGACGAAGTGCCAGAACAAGCCGGCGACCTCGACGCGGTTGGCGAGGTGTTCGGGATTTCGTTTATAGAGTTTGGTCCCTACCGGCAACCAGAGGTAGGTGAACACGATCACGCCGCCGAGGACGTGGGCGCCGTGGAGTCCGGTGATGGTGAAATAGCTGGCGAAATAGGCGCTGTGTTTGGGCAGAAACATGTTCGCGTACTCGACATCTTCCTTCTCGATTGTCGCGATCTTATCGGTTGGCGGCACATAGAGGAAGTGGGGCCGATCCATATCCGGATTGGTCGGGTCGGCATTGACCGGATCGAGCGCGATCTCGTATTCCTTCGCGTTCTCGTCGTGGAGCGCTTCCTTGTTGTGCAGGTGGCCCGTGATTTCCCGGCGCGGCGCGAGGCCTCGTTCCGCGAGGTGATGGTTCCCAAGATATTGCTCATATTTCTCGAGCTTGTCTTTCTTAATGAAGGCGCCGAAGTGGTCGAACTTCTGGGGCCATTCGTAGACAAGTTTCACCGCGAGAAAGATCACGCCGCAGAGGATGGTGACCAGCATGTACCACCAATAGGCGCGGAATTTCCGCATCTTGAGCGACGCCCACGCCATTACCACCGTGACCGACGACGCGATCAGAATGCCGGTGTTCATCGTGCCGACTGGGACGTTGAGTAGGCCGTGCGGCCAGCTGCCCGGGTCGGCGTCGAGCCGAAGGAAAACGTAGGCGGAGAAAAGTCCGCCGAAGAGCATCACTTCCGAGGCGAGAAAAAGCCAGATGCCGACTTTCGCGTTCCAGAGACCGGTGTCGGGCCGGGCCGTTACTGTGTAAGGAATTTCCATGGCGGCAATTAGTGGACGCCCGCCGCCGCGGCGGCTTCGTAGGCTCTGCGGTCGCCTTCGGTCATCGGTTCGCTTTGCATGGTGAAATCCGCTTCTCGGCCAGGCAGGCTGTATTCATACGGCCCGCGATAAACGCTCGGCTCGACCGCGAAATTTCCATGCGGCGGCGGCGAGGGCGCGGTCCACTCGAGCGTCGTCGCCTCCCACGGGTTGTCGTTCACTTTTTGACCGCGCTTGATGCTCCAGAAAAAATTGATGATGAACGGGATTTGTGCCAGGCCCATGACCCAGGCCGCGATCGAGATCGGCGTGTTCCATTGGAACCCGCTCAGTCCCCAGACCTTTTCGCCCGCGAGCGTCCAGCCTTGGCCGCCATCGTACCAGCGGCGGTGCATGCCGAGCATTCCCTGCAGAAACATCGGCAAAAAGATGATGTTCATGCAGACGAGCGACGGCCAGAAATGCACCTTCCCCCAGAACTCGTTCATTCGTCGCCCCGTCGCTTTCGGGAACCAGAAATAAATTCCGGCGAAGACGGCGAAGATCGTGCCGGGTGCGACGATGTAATGGAAATGCGCGATGACGTAGTAGGTGTCGTGCAGGTAGAGATCGGCGGAATTAAACGCGAGCGGAATGCCGGTGAGCCCGCCGATTCCGAACATGGGCAGGAACGCCGTCGCGAAGAGCATCGGGACATTGAACCGGATGGAGCCGCCCCAGAGTGAAATAAAGAACGCGCTCAGGATGATGACCGAGGGAATGGAAATGATCATCGTGGTCGTCTGGAAAAAGGCGCTCACGACCGAGCCCATGCCGGTGAGCCACATGTGGTGGGCCCAGACGATGAAGGAGAGGAACCCGAGGACGAGTGCGGCGAAGACGAGCGATTTGTAACCCCAGAGCGGTTTGCGCGTGTTATTCGCGATGATCTCCGCGACGATGCCCATGCCGGGAAGAATCAGAACGTAAACCTCCGGATGCCCGAGGAACCAAAACAGATGCTGCCAGAGGAGCGGACTGCCGCCGCCGCTGATGTGCAGCGGCGCTCCGTTTACCACGAGGCCGCTCGGCATGAAGAAGCTGGTGCCTGCGACGCGATCCATGAGCTGCATGACGACCGCTGATTCGAGCGGCGGAAAGGCGAGCAGAAGCAGGAACGCCGTCACGAATTGCGCCCAGACGAAGAAAGGCAACCGCATCCAGGTCATGCCCTTGGCGCGCAGCTGGATGATGGTGGCAATGAAATTGACCGCGCCCAAGAGGGACGACGTAATCAGCAGGATGAACCCGACCAGCCAAAGTGTCTGGCCGTTCCAGAACGGATCGTAATTCGGCCCTTTATCCGCAAGGACCGCGAGCGGGGTGTAGGAAGTCCAGCCGCCCTTGGCCGCGCCGCCCGGCACGAAAAAGCTGATCAGCATCACGATGCCGCCGAAGAAAAAAGCCTGGTAGCTCGCCATGTTGATCTTCGGAAAGGTCATGTCCGGCGCGCCGATCTGGAGCGGCACGACGAAATTGCCGAAGGCGGCGAACGCGATCGGTACGATGCCGAGGAAGATCATGATCGTGCCGTGCATCGCGCCTAACGAGTTATAAAACTCCGCCGTCATGACGCCGTCTTTCACCGCGCCATCGCCGAACATGCGGCCAAGCAGATTGCCGATAACGGGAATGTGCTGGCCGGGATAAGCCAGCTGCCAGCGCATCAGCATCATGAGGGAGAACCCGAAGAAAAGAAAAATGAGGCCGGTGATCCCGTACTGAATGCCGATCACCTTGTGGTCGGTCGAGATGATGTATTTCCGCCAGAACGGCAGCTCGTGATGGTCGTGCCCGGCGGCGTGATGATGGGGATCGCCTGTCCCGCCGGAGCCGGGCGAAGGCGGATGTTCGGCATGGGTAGCGAGGCCAGAGGATGCGTCCATAATCGGAAAGTGAAACTGAATATCAGGGCAAAGTTTTCAACTGAAAAGCGCCTTTTTGCGAAGAATGCACATCCTCCCGTAAAGATCGCGCCATCAAAGGAATTTGCGTGTCTCCATTTCCAGGGATTCGCCCCGGGCCTCTGGGCACGTTTCTCGCTAATTGGATAACGGTTTCTCCCGCTCTTGTGAACAAACAACTTATTGATGATCTGCTTTCAGCGATGGTTAGCAGCAGCGAAGGCATTTCCGATTTGCTCTTCGCTGTCGGCAAACCGCCCATCGTTGAAGAGCACGGCGTTCTGGAGGAATTCCCGGTGGATACCGGCGTCCTGGATTCGGCCCAGATCGACCGGATCGCCGAACACATAATGGGAAGCGACGAGCGCCTGAAGAACGACCTGGCCGAGAACGGCTCGTGCGATTGCAGCTACGCCCTCGCCAATCTCGCCCGGATGCGCGTGAACATTTTCAAGCAGAATGGCCGGCCGGCTATCGTGATGCGGAAATTGCAGACCGAAATCCCGACCCTCGACCAGCTCGGGCTGCCGCCGATTTTCCGGGAGATGATCAAGGAAAAGAACGGTATTATTTTCGTCACCGGCGCCACCGGTAGCGGAAAGACGACGACACTCGCCGCGATGTTGGACGAGCTGAACCAGACCCAGAGCATCCACATCCTCACGCTCGAGGACCCGATCGAGTTCCTGCATCCGCACAAGAAGGCGCTCTTTAATCAGCGCCAGCTGGGCAAGGATTTTCGCGATTTCGCCAGCGGCCTGCGGGCGGCGTTGCGCCAGGCGCCCAAGGTCATTCTCGTGGGCGAAATTCGAGACCGCGCGACGATGGAGATCGCGATGACCGCGTCCGAGACCGGTCACATTGTTTTCACCACGATGCACACGATCAACGCGGGCCAGACGATCAACCGCATTCTCGGCATGTTCAGCAAAGAGGAGGAACAACAAACCCGCCAGCGATTGGCGGACACCATCCGTTACGTCGTGAGCCAGCGGTTGGTCGGCAAGATCAATGGCGGACGGCTGCTCGTCACGGAGATCATGGGCAGCAGTCTGCGCACGCGCGAGAGCCTGCTTTATGGCGAAAGCGAGAACCGGACGTTCCAGGAAATCATCGAGGCCGGGGACACGCTCGGCTGGCACAGCTTCGACCAATCGCTGATGAAAGCCTACAAAGCGGACCTGATCACGGACGAGACGGCGCTAATCTTCTGCGCCCACAAAAACAAAATGCGCCGCGACCTCGAGATGGTGAAGAAGCTGCGGAACCTGAGCTTCGAGGAGCCGTCAGGTTTGCGGATGGATGTAGATCCGGAGGCGAAAGTTTGCTCCGCCGCGTGAACGCAACCTGCTACTCTCAAGAGAAATGAATGTGATGAACGAATCATCCCCCGCCCCCGATGTTTTCGAGGTCGTCTCGCCAGGCGAGCGCGCCTTCCGCGCCGATTTGAAC
>JALYIN010000201.1 GCA_030775765.1 Verrucomicrobiota bacterium | reverse complement strand
TCGTTTCATCGTGATCGACGGCCGCCAATCTCCTGACACCATCGAGAACCAAATCTGGGATGCGCTTACGAGCCGGCTTCCCGCCTTTGCGTCGCTGCCCCAATCGAAAATGTAAATGGCATTCACGCGCAACGGAGCATTCGAATACCTGAGCCGGGCCTATGAACGCAACAGGCTCGGGCACGCCTATCTGATTTCCGGACCGCCCGGCAGCGGCAAACGCGCTCTGGCATCGGACCTTTCGAATCTGCTTTCCGGCACGAAGTCGTCGAATGTTTTCGATTCGCCGCCACCCGGCGTTTACCTGGCGGAGCCGGAATCAAAATCACGCCGGATCGTGATCGACCAGATCCGCACCCTCGAACACGCGCTCCAGATGCGAAGCGCCAATGGCCATCGCAAAATCGCGATCATTACGGATGCGGATCGGCTCCAGCCCCAGGCCGCCAATGCGTTCCTCAAGACGCTCGAAGAGCCGCCTAACGACTCGTTGCTACTCCTCCTCAGCTCGATGCCGGAAGTCTTACCGGACACCATCCTGTCGCGCTGCATCGCCGTCCCCCTCGCGGCCAGCGAAAAAGTGGAAGCCTCGCCCGAGGAAAACGAACTGGTGGAGTTGCTCGGGGCCGCTGCCGGCGCCGAAGGGCAGGGGATTCAGCCGGCTTATCAGCTCGCGCGCGGGTTCCATCGCCTGCTCGCCCAGGTGCGGGAAGCGATCCAGGAAGAGAACGCCGCGGCCCTGAAGCGCGACGAGGCGCGTTACCGCAACACCACCGACGGCGCCTGGCTCGACGAGCGCGAGGATTTCTACAAAGCGCTCACGGAAAGTCAGTATGTGCGGCAACGGGCGCGGCTGGTGGAGATTCTTTTTCTCTGGTGGTCGGACGTTCTTCGCGCGAACACCGGAGTGGCGCGACGCGAGCTGCCCGGCGCCCGGAAGAAAACCGAAACGCTTGGTTCCCGTCTCAAGACCCCGGAAATCCTGCGGCGCATGCGGCGTCTCGAGGATATGCGCGATCACCTCGGCCGCAACATCCAGGAAGCGCTCGCCGTCGAGGTCGCGTTCTTGAGCGTATTTACCTTTTGATTTGAGCGCGGGTAAGCCTCCACCCAGAATGACATCTTTATGAGATTCGAAAACCAGGTCGCGGTGGTAACGGGAGCGGGACGCGGCATTGGCCACGCGATTGCCGTCCGTCTCGCCAAAGAAGGCGCGCGCGTCGCTTCCGTCAGCCGCACCGAAGCGAACGCCCAGAAAACCGCGGATGAAATTAATGCGACGCGAGCCGACGCGGCGAAGGCTTACGCCGTTGACGTCGCCGATCAGGCCGCTGTCCAAAAATCCGCCGCGCAGATTTTCGAAGATTTTGGGCGCGTCGATATTCTCGTAAACAACGCCGGCGTGACGCGCGACGGCTTAAGCATGCGGATGTCGATGGAGGATTGGGACACCGTGCTGAACACGAACCTGAAAGGCGCGTTCAATTTCATCCAGGCCCTGATGCGCCCGATGATCAAGCAACGGAGCGGCCGGATTATCAACATCAGCTCGATTGCCGGATTAATCGGGAACGCCGGCCAGGCGAATTACGCCGCGAGCAAAGCCGGATTGATCGGCCTGACGAAAACGATCGCGCGCGAGCTAGCCAGCCGCGGTATCACCGTCAACGCCGTCGCCCCCGGCCTCATCGAGACCGACATGACCACCGTCCTTTCCGAGGAAATCCGCCAGAACATTTTGAAGAACGTCCCGCTGGGAAAACTAGGCGAGCCGGAGGACATCGCCGGCGCTGTCGCCTATCTCGCTTCCGCGGAAGCGAAATACATTACTGGCCAGGTGCTCACGGTCGATGGCGGGATGGTGATGTGAGGGGATTCCGAATGACGAATTACGAATGACGAACGAATGCCGAATGACCGAATGGCAAGCTCACGCTGCGTGGATTGATTCGTCCTTGTTTCGACATTCGACATTCGTGCTTCGTCATTTCGCCAGGCGGTCTTGCGCCTGACGTTCTCCCGCCTGATCGTGATCCCATGACCACGGAAAAAGCTACGTTCGGTGCCGGATGTTTCTGGGGGGTCGAGGCAACGTTCCGCGCTGTCCCCGGGGTAAAGGATGCGGCCGTTGGATATGCCGGCGGTAAGACCGAGAACCCCACTTACGAAGATGTCTGCAGTCACGAGACTGGCCACGCGGAAGTGGTGCAGGTTGAGTTCGATCCGGCCGTCGTCAGTTACGATCATTTACTGGACGTTTTCTGGACGAACCACAATCCGACCACGTTGAATCGGCAGGGCCCTGATGTGGGAGACCAATATCGGTCCGTCATTTTTTATCATTCGCCGGGGCAGCAGGCTGCGGCCGAAGCGTCCAGGGCGCGCCTCGATAAGAGCGGCCGTTACAAAAGGCCGGTCGTCACGTTCATCGAACCCGCGTCCACCTTTTATCGCGCGGAAGATTATCATCAGCGCTACCTCGAGAAGCGCGGGTTGTCGCACTGCGCGATCTAGCCGCCAGCAGGCATGAAACGCGCCGTCGTTCGCTCCCAGAATTTCGTGCACGACGGCGCGGAATTTATTCTGCGGCACGCCACAGCCGCGCTGGCCGAACGCCAGGAATTCCGGATCGCGCTTTCCGGGGGGAACACGCCGCGTCCCGTTTACACGGAATTCGCCCGGATCGCACGAGACATCCCGTGGGAACGTGTCCATTTCACTTTCAGTGATGAGCGCTGTGTTGCCCCGGATGATCCGCAAAGCAATTACCGGATGGCGCGCGAATCGCTTTTCGTTCCCGGCGCGGTGCCGGAAAAATCGGTCGCGCGGATCCGGGGCGAAATCGATCCGCAGATTGCCGCGCAAGAATACCAGGACGGTCTCGATCTTTTGGCGACCCAGCGCGGGGAATTGTTCTATCGCCACGATCTGATTTTGCTCGGCGTCGGCGACGACGGACATACCGCCTCGTTGTTTCCAGAGACGGCGGCATTGGACGAATCGGTGCGGACGGTCGTGGCGAATTTCGTTCCGAAATTCGAGTCCTGGCGGATCACGTTTACCTACCCCCTGATCAATCAGGCCCGGCACGTTTGTTTTTTGGCGGCCGCGAACAAGAATCCGGCGCTTCTCGAGGCAATCCTGGAGGGCGACCAGCAATTTCCCGCAGCCCGGGTCGCGCCGGTGAATGGCGACCTAACCTGGATCCTGGCCGAGGGTTGACGGTTCGGCATCACTTCCGCTTTCACCTCGTCGATGCGCAAAATTATCGTGAGCGGTTCCGCGGGGCTGATCGGTTCGGAAAGCGCCCGGCATTTTGCCGCGGACGGCTATCGCGTGATCGGGATCGATAACGACATGCGCAGCCGGTTCTTTGGGCCGGAAGCATCGACTCAAAAGACGCGCGACGAACTAGTGCGAACGGTGCGCGATTACGAACATCATGATCTGGACATCCGCGATGCCGAAAAAGTCATGGCGCTTTTCCAGTCGCAAGGAAACGAGATCGCCGCCGTTGTTCACACCGCGGCCCAGCCTTCCCACGATTGGGCCGCGCGCGATCCGCAAACCGACTTCACCGTGAATGCCAACGGCACCCTGAATCTCCTCGAAGCGGCACGTGCCTGCTGCCCGGAAGCGCCGTTCGTTTTCACTTCCACGAATAAGGTCTACGGCGACACGCCGAACCGTTTGCCATTGCGGGAACTCCCGTTGCGCTGGGAGATCGCCGAGGGCCACGAATACGAGCCAGGCATCTCCGAGACGATGAGCTTCGATTACACGAAGCACTCGCTCTTCGGCGCGTCGAAGGCGGCCGCCGATCTTCTCGTCCAGGAGTACGGCCGCTACTTCGGAATGCCGACGGTTTGTTTCCGCGGCGGTTGTCTCACCGGACCCGCTCACGCCGGGGCTGAGCTGCACGGTTTTCTTTCCTATCTCATGATCTGCACCGTGACCGGAAAACCGTACAGCGTCTTTGGTTACAACGGCAAACAGGTGCGCGACAACATTCACAGCGCCGATCTCGTCGCCGCTTTCGCCGCATTCATTCGCGCGCCGCGGGCCGGCGAAGTTTATAACATCGGCGGCAGCCGCCACAGCAATTGCTCGATGCTGGAAGCGATCAATCTGTGCGAGGAGATCAGCGGCAAGCGCCTGACCTGGAAATACGAAGAAGCGAACCGAATCGGCGACCACATCTGGTGGATCAGCGACGTCCGCAAGTTCCAGGAGCATTATCCAGAATGGAAATTCCGTTACGGGCTGCGCGAGATCATGGAAGAGATCCATCGCGCCCTCGTGACGAAGTAACGCGCGACTGACTAGTATTGTTCGCCCTCGTCCTTCGCCGTCGGGGCAGCGCGGTCTTCTATTCCGTAAACATGGAACATGACGGCGAACCAATAGATCGGGATCAGGAATAGCCCGAAGCCGGCGGTCGCCGTGGCCGCAAGCCCGCCGAGCAGGATCGCGCCGAACGCGCCGATGACGAAGACGAGTCCAAGCATTTTGTAGCCCTTGTAGACGTGGCCCAGCCCGGGAACCACGCTCAGCATCACCGCGACGGCATCGCTCGCTTTGCCTTCGGCGGTCTCCGTTTCAGCGCGCACCCAATCACATTGGTCGCACGCGTGCGCATCTTTCGGGAGGACATGGCCACAGAGGGGACACTCCATCGTGTCGGCAGAAACCGGTGGTTCTAAAGTAGGCGCATCAGTGTATTCCACAGTTCCTCCCTCGTTGAGCTGACAACCGCGACACCTCACCGTCACAACGCCGAAAGATTTCGTCAAGCGCTTCCGCTTCCGTCGTCTTTTCTTCGCGTGCAATCTTCGGCCGTCCTATTCAGAATGCCGCGCGTGGCTGCCCTGTCGCAAATCGTTTCCTATGCGGACGAGCACCTGCGCCTTCGCGAGATCGACGACTGGGCAAATGCGCTGAATGGTTTGCAGGTTGAGAATTCCGGCGCGGTCACAAAAATCGGCGCGGCCGTGGATGCCTCCCCCCGCACCATCGATCTGGCCATCGCGCGCGGCGTGAACCTGGTCATCGTTCACCACGGCTTGTTCTGGCCTGGCCTGCAGCCGATTGCAGGTGGCCGCCGGCGCATGCTCGAACAGATTCTTCGGAACGATGTAGCCCTCTACAGCGCCCATCTCCCGCTCGATATCCATTCCATCCTGGGGAACAACGCCCAGCTCGCCGGGGCGCTCGGTTTTGAAAACACCGAACCGTTCTTCGAAGCGAAAGGCCAGTGCATTGGCCTCAAGATTCAGGCACAGGTTTCT
>JALYIN010000200.1 GCA_030775765.1 Verrucomicrobiota bacterium | reverse complement strand
GTCGATGATATCGTCGCCGTTCCAGTTCCCGGTTTTGCCCATGAAGTTCTTCGGCCCGGCATCGGTCTGCCGCGGAGCGAACCGGAACTGCTGGTTCGTCAGGTCGATGCGATAGCCGGTAAAGGCGCGCGCGGATTCCCGAATATCGGTCTCGGAATAATTCCCAATGCCAACCGTGAAAAGCTCCATCAGCTCACGCGCCCAATTCTCGTTTGGGTGCTCCTTCCGGCTCTGCTGGAGATCGAGGTAGATCATCATCGCCGGGTCGCGCGAGATCTCCTTCGTGAGCGCGGCGAAATTTCCGAGGGCGTGGCGGCGGAGCAGGTCGTTCTGGCGCCACATCCAGTAACCGTCCTTCACTTTCTCGACGCTGGTGGCGAAATGGCCATGCCAGAAGAGCGTCATCTTTTCCACCAACGGCACCGGCGTGGTCATCATCTGGTTCAGCCACCAGCGCCGGAGATCGAGAATGTTCTCGCCTTCCATCTGGCGGAATTCGCGCCGCTTTTCCTTGCGATCGCCGGGCTCGTCTTTCTCCTCGCGAATGGCCATGCGGATATCGCGAATGTTTCGCGGCTGGGCCCACGTCGGAGCGGTCGGGTTGGATGAAACGGCGCTCGCATCGACCAATTCGCGCACCACCTTCGCCAGACCTTTTGTGTGCGCGGCTTCGATTTCCTCCGGCGTGCCGCCGAACGCGGCGCGGTTCAGCAAATGCGCGGCCGTCGCGTAGTTCCAGCTACCAGCCGCAAGAGGAGTGAGCACGCGGATTCAACCCGAAGCGCTGGACGAAGTTGCGAGCGGACTCAGCGGCGACTCATCGCAGGCGCTCCCGCCTGATTCGGAAGGACAACGATAACTGAAGGCAGAATTCCGCGGGCGTGCAGGCGCTGCTCCAGTCGTTAGGCCTGGCGCCTGGGGACGATCGCGAATCGGTGGTCTACGCGGCGTTGCCGGCGGGACATTACACGGCGGTAGTTCGGGGCGCGGGAACTGCAACCGGGAATGCGGTAGTGGAAGTGTATAACATCCAGTAGCGCGAAGCCGGAAGTGAAGCGGCGTGAAAGTTAAGGGTTTCTAAAAAGGGAACGCGTGGCAGTGTCGGTGATGGCAAAAACTGCTGCGAAGAAAAAAACGAAATCCAAAACCGCGCCGAAAGCGCAAACGAAGTCGAAGAAAACCACTCGCGCGAAATCCCCAGCCAGGAAGCGCGCGCCCAAGAAAGGCGTCGTAGCGAAGATTGCCAGCTCTATCGCCAACACGGTGGCCAGCGTGCTGCCATCGAGCTCGAAGAAGGGGAAGAAGAAAAGGTAGATCGAAACCAGAGGACAGCGATCAGAAGTCAGGTTTGACGAGGCGGACCGCCGAGAGCATTCTTGCGCTGGTGAGGGCGCAAGAAATCACCGAACAAATCAAGGCTCTTCCCGCGAGTGAACGAGCTCAGGTCGCGAAGTTCGTGGTTGAAAATGATGACTCGTGGATTCCGGAATCGTTCAAGGAGGGCATGGCGGACGCGGAAGCGGGACGCCTGACAGATTTAGACACGGCGCTAAACGAGCCGTACGCCGGTGAGCAATGAAGTATCGCTTCAGCGCCTCGCGCGCGTTTGGCGAAATTTCAGCAGACTCTCAACCGAACAACAGCAGAGCACACGAAACGCGTTTCGCGTTTTCAGAGAGAACCCTTTCCACTCGCGGCTGCGATCACACAAGATTCACCGGCTATCAGCGCGTTACGGGCGCACGATTTACTCCGCCGAGATCGAAGCGGATTTACGCGCGGTCTTCTATCTTGAGGGCGATCTCGTCGTAACTGTGGATATCGGCTCGCATCGTGTCTACCGGTGATGAAAATCACACGGAGAAGCGGGAGCGCACTTCAGCGGGAACACGAGTGGGCTTGCCGGTCTCGGGATTGATCGGCACCCAAAGCGTGCGCGCCGTCGCAAACAAGCCGGCGGACGTCGAGTCAGAGGCGGGTTTTCGAATCTCGGTGAACCTTTCGAAGGTAACGCGGGTGGCCTGGCCGACCCAGGTGCGGAGCACGACGTCGTCCCCGAGACACGAGGGATTCTTGTAATCGATCTCGTGGCGCAGGACGACCCACCCGATCGTGTCACGCATCGTCTCGGGCGCCGCGGCGTTCCAATGCGCGGTCGCGACGTCCTGCACCCAGCGGAGATAGACGGTGTTGTTAACGTGGTTCTGCTGGTCGATGTCGGCCGGTTGCACGACAAGCGTGATCTCGAACGGAGGAGACACGAAGTGGGCCATAGGGAACGGATAGAGTAGAAAGTGGAAAGGCGAAAGTAGAAGCAGCGGGCGCTATTGGCGTGACAACTCAGGCGCGCGGAAGGTAGGCTGGCGCTCGCACTTCAGTGCTATGAATACATTACGAATGGCTTTCGCGCCCGGGGCTGTCTCCGGGCTGATCTCAATCTTTACCAGCTGGCTCTGGATGGGAGTTGTCTTCCATCGGTTCCAACAACGAACGCCGAACACTTGGCGACCCGAAAATAATCGGAGCTATGCCATCTCTTCGGCTATCCATTTCCTCGCGTGTATCGCCATCGCGACGCTATTCCTGCTCGTGGCACGCATGGGCGGAGTGTTTGCCGACGGTATCCCCGGCGCGCTCCGATTCGCCGCGGTGGTATGGATGGCGGTGGCGGCCCCGCTCGCCATCGAGGCCGCGGTGTTTGTGAATTTGCATCCGTGGGTCGTGGTCGGCCAGGTGGTGGATTCGCTGACGACTTGTACGCTGGCCTGCGTGATCGCCGCGTGGTGGCG
>JALYIN010000199.1 GCA_030775765.1 Verrucomicrobiota bacterium | reverse complement strand
CTTGCGACGCTGTGTAAGCCGATCATTTTCTGGAAGCTCGGCGCCTGGATGTCCAGCCCCGGCGCCGCCTCGTGGCTGAAGCGGTCTGCCATCGTGATGCCGACCGCGGAAATTTTCGAATATTTCTTCGGCGTTTACATTCAGGTCTATCTGATCGCGGTTTGTCTCGCCTGGATCAAAGGCCTGAGCTTCGGCGAGGACGAACTGTTTCGCTTCGCGATGCGGCGATTCAGCTACGTGCTGGAATGGGCGGGTGTCGTCGCCATTGTGAGCACGTTGATTATCCGGGCGCCATTGCTTGCGGGGTTCTTCGGGGACGCGCCAAATGTTTTCGATTACGCCCGGTTCTTCATGAGTGCGTTCATTATCATTTTCGGTTCCGTGCAGGTGTCGCTGGTGCTGCATAACGAGACGCTGCGGGCCGCGCTCCAGGCCCATAAGGAATTTATTCGCACCAACCTGTTTCGGTTCGCCTGGTTTCTTCTCATTGCCGCGCTGCATTATTTTTTCCTCATCACGAGCGACGCCATCGTGCTGGGCGCCGTGGCGGATCGGCCGGTGGGGGTGATAGCGTGGAAAATCATTTTTGTCTGCCTGCGCGGGTTGATCACCGGCTGGCTCCTGGCCTCGTGGGTCTGTCTTTTCCGCCAGTGCGAAACCCGGCGCGCGAACCAGGAGAAATGGATCCAGGCCGAGATCCAGTATTAGGCGCCGAGTTGTGAACGCCGCCAAGATCACGCGCGAGAGCAAGTCGAACCTGGCGCTTGCTTTCGTGGCGCTCGGGCGCAAACGCCGCGCTGACATTACGATCTTCTACGCCTTCTGCCGCGTCATCGACGATATCGCCGACGACGCGGAAATCTCGACCGAAGAAAAGGCGAGCGGCTTAAAGACGTGGCGAAAATGGATTCGCGAAAGCTCGCCGGATGAGCCGGCCCTGGCTGGCGACGTGCGCGGCCTCTATGCGAGGTATGCCATCACGCCTCCGATGCTCGACGAAATCATCGATGGCGTGGAAATGGATTTGGGGAACGTCCGCTACGAGACGTTCGAAGCGCTGCGGCTCTACTGTTACCGGGTGGCGAGCGCTGTCGGGCTTGTGAGCATTGAGATTTTTGGCTATCGCAATGCCGCCTGCCGCGACTATGCGATCGAACTGGGGTTGGCCCTGCAGGTGACGAATATCATCCGCGACGTCGGCAAAGACCTGGGCAACGGGCGAATCTATCTGCCGCAGGAAGATCTCTCTCGCTTCGGTTATTCCGAGGCGGACCTCCGCGCGCGGACTCATAGCAACGCGTTCGTTGAGCTCATGGACTTCGAAGCATCCCGCGCGGAGGATTTTTTTTCCCGCGCGGCGGCGCTCCTGCCGCGAGAAGATCGGCGGTCAATGATCGCCGCGGAAATCATGGCCTCCGTTTACCACGCTCTGTTGGGGCGGATGAAAGGGGACCGATTCCATGTTTTCGAGAAGGAATACAAGCTCAGCAAGATCGAAAAAAGTGGCCGGGTCGCGGGACAACTTTTGCGACTTTGCTTGAATGCGAAACGCTAAGCCTCCGTCTGAATTCGTCTCAATCACTTTCAATCGGACATTATGAAGAAGCATTTTTTACTGATCATTTCGATCGCGTTGTTTATCGCGTTTGCCTTCAGCTCCTGTGACACCGCCACCGGCCAGGGCGCCGGCTGGGGCGCTGTGACTGGCGCTGTTCTCGGGGCGGCGACGACGGGCGACGCCCGCGGTGCGGCCGTCGGGGCCCTGATCGGCGCCAACACGGGCGCTCTCATCGGCGCATCGATTGACGAAGCGGACGCGGTGCGCTATGGGCCGCGTCCTCGCGGTGGTTTTCCGTATGCCCAGCCGACTGAGCGGCCCGGTTTCTACGTCAGCCCTTATCCGCCGCACCAGATTTACAATCTGCGGCACGTCCCGCACGGTGGCCTCGTCGAAGACGCAGTCGGCGGCGGCTATTTTCGGAAGCCGTAGAAGGCCTTTTGCTAGGGCGAGACTCCGTCGAGCCGAGAGTAGCTTCTTCGCCGCCTTCAGTTAGGCTTTTGGTGCTCGCGCAAGTACTCACTCAAACTCTTCGCGAGCGTCACGAAATCCGACGGAATCAATAGTACCGTCGTGCTGTTATTCTCCGCGCCAATTTCGGCGAGCATCTGCATCCGCCGCAATTCCAGGGCAGCCGGATTTCCCGCCATTTGCTCCGCCGCCTGCGAGAGCTTTAGCGACGCCTCCAGCTCCGCCTCGGCCTTGATGATGCGCGCCCGCTTTTCGCGGATCGCCTCTGCCTGCATAGCCATCACTTGCTGCATCGCCTGAGGCAATTCCACATCCTTCATCTCGAACCGCTCCACTTCCAGCCCCCACGCCACTGTGGATGACGAGATCCCGGCTCGCAGCAGGTCGTTGATCTTGTCGCGCTGCTGCAACACCTCGTCGAGATCGTGTTGGCCGATGATGTTTCTCAGGCTGGTCAACGCCAATTGATATACGGCCGTTGCTGCATTGTTCACTGCAATCACCGACTTCGCCGGGTCCACAATCTTGTACCACAGCACCGCGTTGACTTTAATGGTGACGCTGTCACGCGTGATCGTTTCCTGCTGCTCGGCCGAAACGGTGGAAATGCGGATGTCGATCGTTACCGCGCGCTCGATCCCGAGTGGGATGATCCAATACAACCCCGGCCCGCGTGTTCCAACGAAACGTCCAAGTCGAAAAACAACGCCGCGTTGATACTCCTGAGCGATGCGCAACCCGGACAGGAATAGCGCGACAATCAGGGCGACGACGATAAGCATACGTTGGCATCCTATACATCAATCCCGGCGCAAACAATGTTATAGACGCGTTCAGCCAGACACCACGCAGTGACATAATTTGCCGCGCGACGGGAGTCTCGCCCTGCCATCAGTTTCAACCGCGACAAACTCTATCCCATCTTCTTTTGCAACGCATCGACGATCGCCTGCGCTTCGTCGGTCATCTTCAACAGCTCCGGCCAGGAGCGGTGGTAATTTTCGCCAGGTAATTTGCGCGTCGCGTCGAATCCCATGTGCGAGCCGATGTTCTGCGAGCTGGGCGCGTGATCGAGCGAATCGCTCGGGTTGCGGATGATGGTGCTGTCGCGTTCGGGATCGGTGTTGGCGCAAAGACGAAACAACACTTCGCTCGTGTTGTGCACGTCGCAGTCTTCATCCACGACCACGATATATTTGCTGAACATCATCTGGCCCATCCCCCACAGGCCGTGCATCACCTTGAAGGCCTGATACGGATACTGTTTCCGGATGCTGACGAAGACCAGATTGTGAAATACGCCCTCCGGCGGCAGCGTCATATCCACCAGCTCCGGGAAATTCATTTTGAAGACCGGCAGAAAAATCCGGACGCTGGCGTCTCCCATATAGAAATCTTCCATCGGTGGGATGCCGACGATGGTGGTGGGGTAAATCGCGTCGCGCCGGTGAGTGATCGCCGTCAGGTGAAAGACCGGGTAATCCTCGACCGCCGTGTAAAACCCGGTGTGATCGCCGAAGGGTCCTTCCGGCCGCGTCTCTCCCGGCTGCACATATCCTTCGAGGACGAAATCGACGTCGCCCGGTACTTCCAAATCAATCGTCTTGCACGGCACCAGCTCGACTGATTTTTTGCGAACGAACCCCGCGAAAAGAATCTCGTCGAGCCCATCCGGCAACGGGGCCGTGGCGGCAAAGGTGTAAGCCGGATCGCCGCCGAGACAAACCGCCACCGGCATCCGCTCGCCCCGTTCGTAATAACGCTTCCCGTGTCGCGCCCCGACCTTGTGCACCTGCCAATGCATGCCCGTCGTCGCGTCGTCATAGACCTGCATGCGATACATCCCGACATTGCGCGCCCCCGTTTCCGGATCGCGCGTGTGCACATTAGGCAGCGTCACGAACCGCCCGCCATCCTTCGGCCAGCACTTTAAGATGGGCAGGTCGGCAAGCGAAAACCCTTCGGTGCTGTTTGGAGCTTGGGATTTGGAACTTGGGATTTCCTCAAACAGGTGCACGACCTCCTGGCATGCGCCCTCCCTTGAATGCTTCGGACGAGCGTGCAGCAAATTTAGTCCCTGTTTGAGGAGGCTCCAACCTTCCCGCAGATCAGTCGGCGGCTTCGCCTTGAGAATAAGCTGAATCTCCTGCGCGAGATCCTCAACACTGCCCACCTTCAGCGCCATCGCCATACGCCGCCGCGATCCCATCGTGTTGATCGCCACCGGGAACTGCGACGGCTTGCCCTCAACGATCGGCTTCTCGAAGAGCAGAGCCTTCCCGCCATCCGGCGATTTCATCTCGCGGTTCGCCCATTCGCTAATGACCAGGTCCGTGTCGACCGGGACGGTGACGCGCGTCAGCTCCCCCGCCTGATCAAGCGCCTCGACGAATTGCCGAAATGAGCCGTAAGCCATCGAGTGAAGATGGCGTTTCCGTGCCGGAACAACAAGCGCGACCGTGTGCCGCGCCTAGTAGCGCGGCGGCGTCATCACCTGGATCGAAACCACGCGTCCGTTTTGAAACGTTACGGTTTTCGATGGGTAAGCGACCCGCGGCGGAATGTAGGAATAGAAGAACGGATCGTAAAACGGATCGCCGATGATCGCGAATCGATGCGCCCCGTGGCGATGGAAGGCAATCCTTCCGCCGAAATAGCCGCCGTAGCCGAACGGTCCATAAGGATAGGGATAAGGCGCGTTCGCATACGTGTATTCGTTATAGATCCAGGTCTCGACCGGATTACCC
>JALYIN010000198.1 GCA_030775765.1 Verrucomicrobiota bacterium | reverse complement strand
GTTTCGGCATGTTGCCGAAACGATCTTCGGAAGGTTCGCGAAAGCGAGACGCTTTCGCCGGCGGGCGGGACGCCCACCCTACCCGAGAGGGCAATCAGCCCTTCCGCAAATTCTGGTAACTCGTTCCATTGCACGGTGCATTCGCCCTTGGCATTGCGCAGATGGGCCTGGGTTGCTAGTTCACACAAATTTTTGTAACCGCCGACATCCTTGACCAGCACCGGCAAGACGCTCCCGTCTTCCGTCGTCAATTCCGCGCCGACGATGGGACGCACGCCGTGTTCGCGCGCCGCTACGGAAAATCGCTGCGCGCCGTAGACACCGTTGCGATCGAGCAACGCCATCGCCGGCATCTTCAGCTCGGCGGCGGTCTCAGCCAGTTGCTCGGGAAAAGATCCGCCCCGAAGGAAACTGAAGGCGCTGCAGGCGTGGAGTTCGACGTAAGACACACGCGCAGCCCTTAATCATAAATTCCGTCGAGCGCCCATTGCTCACCGCTCGAATGGCATTGGCAGACGCCGCCGTTTTCCAGCTCAACGTCCCATTCAGCGCGGTCCCAGGCCTGTTCGTCCCACCAATTTCCCGATGCCTTGTAGGGTCCTTTTCCCGCGTGCACGGCTCCCTGGATTTTCACGCTGCGAAAATGGGCGGGCCGGTTTTTGGCGAGCAACACCGACGCCGGCAGGGACGAACGAAACCGGCGTAAAACGGACGCTGGCAACGGCGGGAGCTCCGATTTCGTCTCCGGCAATTGCCACGAGAACGGCTTCATCCGGAACGCATCGGGCCGGTGCGTTTCTTCGAGCACCGGCGTGCCGACACGCTCGGAGCCGAGCAGGCCGGTGAGGCGCGCCAGGGTTTCGGTCAGCCGCGCCGGATCGCGCAGCGCGGTTTCAAAGAGATGGAATTGCTCGAACGACGGCTTGGTGGTTTCGGCCTTCAGCGCAACCGCGATGATGGGCGACCTGGAAGTAAAATTCTCCAGGTGCGTGTGGAGCATCCGGAAAAGAATTTCCACGGAGTTTGTCGGATCGGGGATTTTGAATCGGTGCGAGTAACTGTTTTTGTCGCTGAAGGTAATTTCGAGGTGGAGCTCGCTCGCCACGAGATGGAGCGCACTGAGCCGCACCGAAAATTGCTGGAGGAATCGGCGCAGCATGAAGAGCAGCGGCTCACTGGTTTCGATTTCGTTTTCGAATTCGAACGCTTCCTCGAACGATTCCCGGACCGGGACGAGCTTGAGCAGCCGCGTGGTTTTTCCCGTGGCCCGTTCCCAAAGCTGCACGCCAAGCGGGCCGAGCCGGGCGGCGACCGCTTCTTTCTCCAGGGCCGCGAACTGGCCTAACGACTCAATCCCCCAGCGACGGAGAATGTCGAGCACCCTGCGGATCTTGGCCTGGCGTTCTTTCGCCGCCTTCGCTTTGGAAGTCTCGCTCATGATCGCGGCTCATCGGCCTTGAGAAAGGAGCCGCGCTCGCGCCTCCGCCGATAACGACGAATGGCTCAGCCACGCTGCCGCGCTGGTGGGATCAGTGTGCAGCCACGCACTGACGATCGAGGTCAATTGCGCTTCCCGAACGTTTGGGTTCTCGATCGACTCAGCCCAAACCGCGGCGGTTTGCGGCTCGGAAGAAACGATCCGGCGCGCGTAAGCTGACACCGCCGCATCGCGCGATGTTCCCGGCGGCAAAGTTCCCAACCAGCTACCCGCCGCGGAAGGATCGCTTTCCGCCCAGCGATTGACCAGGCTTTCGAAAGCTTGCTGGCGGATTTTTCCCTCCGCCATCGACATGGCCCATTTGCTCGCGGCTGGCGGATCGGTGCCGGCCCATTGCCAGATAATGCCGGTAGTCGCATTCATTTGCGCTTCCGGCGTGGACAAACGCGAGAGTAATTTCGTGGCCTCGGCCGGATCGGATTCCGCGACGGTCGCGATCACGCTCGGGAAAACGAGATCGCGCACGGCGGCGTCCGGGAGATTTCCAGCCCAGGCAAGAGCGGCCTGGGGATCGTTGCGGGCCCATTGCCGCGAAACATTTTCCAGCAGCACCTTGCGCCCATCGAGTTCGCTCGCCTGCAGGGCAAAATTCGCCGCGGCCTGCGGATCGGCCTCGCTCCATTGCGAAACGATGTTCGTTAATGCCGTTTGCCGGATCGAACCGGAGGGTATTTTCTGGGCCCAGGCGAGCGCGCTTTGCACGTCGCTGTTCGCCAATTGAAGCGCGACGGCCATGGTCGCTTCTTCCTGCACTTTACCAAGCGGTAACGACGAGATGAACTGCGCCGCGGCAGTCGGATCCGATTGCACCCAGCTGGTGAGCACCGAGCGCAAAGCGTTGCGCTGGCCATCGCCGGGGGGCAGGGCCTGCGTCCAATCCAAAGCCGCGCGCGCATCGATCTGCGCCCATTGCCGCACCACGTTGTTGATCGATTGATCGCGCACCGGGCCGGGCGCCAGCGTCAAAATAACCGCAGCCGCTTTTTGCGGATCTTTCACTGCCCAGTTCGACAACACACCTTGCATCGCATTGCTCCGGCTTTGGCCGGCCGGCAAAGTGTTCGCCCACGCGAACGCCGCTTCCGGATCCTGGTTCGCCCAGCTCGAACTGATGACCTGCCAGGCCGCGTCCCGATTGGCGCCCGCCGGCATTTGCGAGGCGCGCTCCGCCGCGGCGACGGGATCGGCCATCGCCCAGCGGCTGAAAACGGGCCAGTAAAGGCTCTGACGGTAGCGGCCGGGCGGCAGGTTTTCCAAAAAGGTGAGGGCGGCTTGCGGATCTTTTTCAGCGAGCGCGGAGACGACGGTCTGCATCGCCTGATCGCGCACCGGACCGACGGGCAATTGCTGGACCCAGGCCGTCGCCGCAGCGGGATCTTTTTCGGCCCAGCCGGTGACGGCACTGGTGAGCGCCCAGTTGCGAGAGGTGCCGGCGGGAAGACTTTGCGCGTAAGCGATGGCGGCCGACGGATCGAACTCCGCCCAGCGCCCCACGAAGAGCGACACCAGCACGCTCTTCTCCTGCGGCGGTAACGTCTCCACAAAAGCGAGGATTTCGCGAATGTTGCTGGCATCGACGGTTTCCGCCAATTTGCTGAACGTCGCGTAAGTGTGCCGGCTGAACGAATGCGAGCGGGCGTCTTTGATCCTCGCGATGATCTGGGCGGTGGAGCCGGTCGCTGTCGCGGGATTCGATTTTGAAGAAGGCGAATTACGAGTCGCGGCAACGGGCGGAAAATTGACTGAAGAAGTTGCCGGTCCCGGGTCGTTGGAGTTCGCCGCGCGGCTGCGCGCTCGAATGACTTCGCTGGAGGAAAAGGTGTAGCGACCAATCCCAATGCCGATGAGCAACGCGGTTATCGCGATGACAATTGGGAGAGCGAAACGCTGCATGAAAGCAATCTAACGCCAAACAACTAATATGTTCAAGCGAGCATATTAAGCTAAATCACTTTCACCGGGCACTCGGGCAACGCCTGTAGGAATGCACGGCCATACGGGCGGGTCACGATTCGATTGTCGAGGATGACGACAATTCCGTGGTCGCTCTTCGTGCGGATGAGACGGCCCACCCCCTGGCGCAATTTCAGGATCGCTTCCGGCAGCGAGTATTCCGTAAACGCGTCGCCGCCGTTCGCTTCGATCAGTTCCAGCTTCGCTTCGATTAAGGGATGATCCGGCACCGCGAAAGGAAGCCGGGTGATGATGACATTCGAGAGCGCGTCGCCCGGCACATCGACTCCCATCCAAAAACTGTCGGTGCCGAAAAGAATGCTGCGCGGCGTGGTCTTGAATTGTTCGAGTAGCTTCCCGCGCGGCGCGCCCTGTCCTTGCACGAGAAGGTTCATGTCGTTCTCGGCGAAGAATGCCTCCATTTCGCCAGCCAGTTGCTGCATGACGCGGTAGCTGGTGAAGAGGACAAAGGCGCGGCCCTCGGTTTCCGCGACGAAGTGCGCCACCCAGTGGGCGAGCGCTTTCGCGTAACCGGCATCGCGCGGATCCGGCATCTTGCGCACGACGAAGAGCTTCATTTGCTCGGGGAAATCGAACGGACTTCCGAGTTGCAGCGGTTCCACTTCGCCCGCGCCGATGCGCTCACGAAAGTAAGCCAGGTCCGGCCGGCCCACGGCCAGCGTGGCGCTCGTCATCACGCACGAACAATTTTCCCGGAACAGCATCCGGCGCAGGACTGGTGCGATGTCAATCGGGGCGGCGTTCAAAGTGAGGAACTGCGCGGTCTTGCCGGTCCGCTCAACCCAATAGACGTGACCCTCGGCGCCCTGCTCCAGAATTGTGACGATACCAACCCGCGCGTCGTGGATTCGCCGGCCGAGCTCCTGCAGCTCTGCTTTCAGAAATTCATCGTCGCTTCGCTTCACAACTTCGGCCACCCGCGCCTGCAACGCGACCAGCCTGCCGGATATCGTGTCCGGCGCGAAATCGACCTCGCGAATGCGAACTTCGCGGCCTTTGCGGAAATCGCAGCGTTCGTCGATCGATCGAAAGAATGCGTCGATCTCGTCGATGAGGCCGGCAGCCAGCGTCACGCCGGCGGCGTCGCGCGTCACCGTGAACAGGCCCTTTTTCGTGCGCGCGTTGTAAAGCCGCTGCACCGTCGCGCGCAATCCGTATTGGGAAACGCCGATGCCGATCTGGCGCGAGGCCGTCTGCTCGACGGTGTGCGCTTCGTCGAAAATAATGAAGTCGTTGGGGAACAGATAACCGGCCTCGCGCTTGAGCTGTTCTTCGGGGCTGCCGAGGAGCATGAAGAGCAGCGTGTGGTTAATGACGATCACGTCCGCCACCAGCAAACGTTTCCGCGCCTGTTGGAAGAAACAGTTGGCGCTCTGCCCGCAGGTCTTGCTCGTGCAGATGTGGGCCTCGCTGCAAACCTGCGTCCAGACCTTTGGGTCCGGTTCGATCGCGAGATCGCTCAGCGTTCCATCCTTCGTGGTCCGCGCCCAATCGGCTATGCGCGCCAGCTCCGCCGCTTCCGAAGTCGTGAACAGTTCGCCCGACTGTTGCAGGGCGCGCTCCAGCCGACGCGGACAAAGATAATTCTGCCGGCCTTTCATAAGCGCCGCGTCGAACTCCACCGGCAGGATCTTCTTTAGGATCGGGATGTCCTTGTGGAGCAACTGCTCCTGCAAATTGATCGTGTGGGTGGAGACGATCGCCTTTTTCTTGTCCTGGATCGCGTATAGAATCGCGGGCGCGAGATACGCGATCGATTTGCCGACCCCCGTCCCGGCCTCGACCACGAGATGGCGCTCGTCCTCAAGCGCGCGCGCGACCGCTACCGCCATCTCCTGTTGTTCCGGCCGATACTCGAAGTTTTTCGCCCGCGATAACGCGCCGGTCTTCGAGAAAAACGAGCGCACTTCTTCGATGAAGTCGCTGTCGAGGGAGTTTTTTAGTGCGATCACGGTGCGGAATTGCGGTTTGCCGGTTTTGCGATTTGCGTATGAGCTAACCGGAGCGCGGCGGGCGTGCTACGTTAGCCGCAAAATCGAACCGCGAAATTGGCAAATTATTCATGAGACGTCTGGATCGCTACGTGGTGCGGTATTTCCTCCAAGCCTACCTCTATTGCATCGCCGGCTTCGTCTCGATCTGGTTCATCTTCGATGTCAGCGACAACATCTCGACTTTCCTCGATCAACGCATCTCCCGTCTTTTGATCCTGCAATATTATCTCACTCAGGTCCCCCAGATCCTCGTCATTCTCCTGCCGGTCGCGCTTCTCCTCGCGTTGCTCTTCTGCCTCGGCCGGATGTCGCGCTCTAATGAGATTGTCTCCATGCTTACCTCGGGCGTGAGCCTGCCGCGAATCCTGGCGCCGCTGCTCTTGATCGGTCTTCTCACGACCGCGGCGAGCACGGCCCTGAATTATTCCATGGCGCCTCATGGTGAGTATGCGCATAAGCGGCTCCTGGAAGATCCGCAGTCCAGCCGACGTGCGTTCGGTCTAACCGCGCAGATTTTTCGGAATCGAACTGATAACCGCACCTGGTTTATCCAGCAGTTCGTTCCCGGGGGGACGAAATTCTTCAACGTCCACATCGTGCAACAGGATGCGAACGACAACATCGTAACGGCTTACGTCTTTTACGTCGTTGACTATCACCCGGAAACCCACGCCTGGGAGTTTTTCCAGGGAAAAATCATCCATTACGACAAGGCGGGGAACATCACGAATGCCGAAAATTCCGTGGATTCAAAGCTGATCACCGATTGGAGTGAAACGCCATTTCGCCTGAGCAGCGCGAACCTGCGCGCGGAACATCTCAGTGTGCCAGAGCTGCGCGATTATCTTGAGTTCAATTCTGATTTTCCCCCGACACTTCTCGCGCCTTTTGCCACCCACCTGCAATACCGGATTGCCTTGCCTTGGACCTGCGCGGTAGTGGCGCTCATCGCCGGGTCGCTCGGCGTCGGTTACTCCCGGCGCGGGATTCTTTCCAGCGTCGCCGCCGCGATCCTCCTGGTTTTCACCATGAACTTCGTCATGCATCTTTTCCTCGCGCTTGGGGAAGGCGCGCGCATACCCACCTGGGCCGCGGCGTGGACGCCGAATCTAATCTTCGGCATCATTGGTCTGGTCCTTCTCTATTACCGCGCCACGAACCGCGAGCCGCCCCGCCTCGGTTTTCTCCGCGCCAGTCCCGTGATCGCCCGATGAACCCGACCCTGGCAAACGAGTGGCCGATCAAACATCGCGCCGACGCCTGCGCCCGAACCGGACGCGCGTTTCAAGCGGGCGAGTATTTTTACACGCTGCTCTTTCGCGAAGGCGACGGGTTCCGCCGCGAAGATTTGAGCGAGGAGGC
>JALYIN010000197.1 GCA_030775765.1 Verrucomicrobiota bacterium | reverse complement strand
CTGCGCTGCTTTATGCGCTGAGGCTTCGCGAATGACGGATTCCGGATGTCGAATGGCAAAGGAATGACGATCTTCGAGAAAATCATTCGGCGCGAGATTCCGGCGGAGATTGTGTGGGAAGATGACGAGGCGATTGCTTTTCGCGATGTGAATCCGCAGGCGCCGGTTCATGTGTTGATTGTGCCGAAGCGGGTTGTCCAGAGATTAGCGGACGCAACCGAAGCGGACGCGGCGTTACTCGGAAAACTGTTGCTGGTATCGCGGAAAGTGGCAGAGAAGCTCGACCTGCTGAAGTCCGGATATCGCGTCGTGATCAATAGCGGCCCGGATGCCGGAGAGAGCGTCCCGCATTTGCATCTGCACGTGCTCGGGAAACGGGCTCTCGCCTGGCCGCCCGGATAGGGCTACCGCGGTGTCTTCTTAGGTCCCCGCCGCCGTCGAGTGTGGGCCGGTGTAGGAGAAGGAGTAGGAGAGGGAGTGACAACGGCGGCCGGTGCAGGCGAACGAGCGGGAGCAGGCGCACGGGAAAGAACAGCAGCCGGAGAGCGAACGGGGACAGGAGTGGGAGCCGGAACCGTAGAACGAACGGAAGCGGGACGAACGGATGCTGGGGCAGTGGAACGAACGAGAGCAGGCCCAGGAGGAGGAGCGGTGAGAGGAACGGGAGCCAATGGGGGACCCTGGTCGGGCTCGACGCGAGAATACGTTTCGGCGGGCGATTCCTTCACAACAACGGGTGTTCCTACCGGCGCATTATCAAAGAAGATGTTGGCCATTCCCTGCGGCACGCGGATGCAGCCGTGCGAGGCTGCATAGGGCGGAACGTAACCCTGGTGCATAGCGTAGCCGCCGCGGAAAAACATGGCGTAAGGCATGCGCGCGCCATCGTAATGCGAGCCGGGCGGCCTGGAATCCTTCCGCGAGTCGATATTCGATTTAACGACATTACCGAAATCGTCCACGTAATCGCCAAACACCGTCGAGACGTGATCTTTGTCCTTCGAGAGAACCTGATAGGTGCCCGGGGGAGTCGAAAACCCTTTCTTGCCGGTGGAGACAGTAGATTCGCCGACGAGTTGTTTTCCTTTGAAGAAATAGGCGCGCTGCCTGGTAATATCGACCACGATTTTCGGCGAACCCGGAACGCCGTCGCCATTCCAGAAACCCGGAATTGGAGTGGGGGCGGGAGCGTTCGTAGTCGGCGGCGTTTCGATCTCGGCGCAGCTGACGAATAACGCCAACACGGAGAGGGCGACCGCGCTTCGAAACATAAACATGCCGGTCATAAAGCTGCGCACAGTAGCGGCTTCCCCTCGCTCTTCAATACCAAACATTAAGTGGCGAAGGGCGACGGTCTTTCCCGTCTCTAGCGCGGGAAATCCCGGGATGGCGTCCGGTTGTTCTTGCTCCCGGGCGAAGTTCCTGATTGCCTCACCCGCGGAGGAACCACTGTCCATGCATCATCGCTCGATCGCCGTCTTAGCCATCGTCTTTATCGCCTTTGGCGGAGAAGGCTGCGCCTCGAATTCGAACCGGAGTTACCAGGAAGTTCTGTTGCCGCTGCAGACCGGCAGCGTTCTGCAACGGCGCGTCTTCGTGCGCAGCGAGCGCGATAAGAGTCCGACGAAGAAAAAGAAGAAGGAAACATCCACGCGGAAGCCGGACGCGGAGCCGAGCGCGACGCCCGCGCGGGAAGAAGAGAACACGCCGCCGGTGGAACGTTTCCGGTAAATCGTCTTCTGTGCTACTTCGCCGTTTTCGGCGCGAAACCGGCCACGATCTTTTCGAACCGCGCATCTCCGCGGAGCGGGTCCCAGTAAGGATGAAGGCGCAAGGCTCCATAGCTGGCCGACGCGGGAGACTTCGTGGCGGCTTCCAGTTCCTGACAGGCCTGATCCTTCTCGCCGGTCCAGGCGTAAATGATGGCGAGAAACTCTCGCGCGCGCACAGAATTGAGCGCATCGCGCGCCAGCGGCAGCATTTCCACGGCGCGCCGGCCTTCACGGATCGCATCCTCTTTCCGGCCCAGGGCCGCGTCGATCATTCCGAGCACGCAGAGCGCGGGTCCGTACTCGCCCTGGGTGCCGATTATCTTTTCCTGCTGGGCGCGCGCGGCCGTGAACGCAGCCTGGGCGGCGTTGGAATCACCACGGAGACGCGCCAGGAGCCCCTGGCCGAACACCGGGCTAAAAAGGATCGCGTCGGGGCCGAAGGTGTGGTCGCCCAGCGCCGCGAGCGCGCTCTCAGCCGCCGCGAAATCGCGCTCGCAAAGAGCGAGGTAGAGCCAGCTATCCGCGAAATTGGCGGCGACAGAGGGTTGGTTGCCAAGAAGTGCGTCGATCGTGTTATGCAACGGCCGCGTGTCCGCCTTCCAGTCCAGCTCTGCCTGGGCGCGTGAAATTCTTGTGTCGATGTCATTCGGCACAATCGACAGGGCGCGGTCGAGAGAATCGATCATTTCCGGATACCGTCGCATGGCTTCGTAGCTCAACGCGATCTGTTGAAGAGTAGCGAAGTTGCGCGGGTCGAGCTCAAGGGCGCGCTCAAGATTTCGCAAGCCTTGCTCCTGATGCCCTTGGCGGCGGATAATGTACCCGCTCAATTCAAACACGCGCGGATCGTTCGGCAGCGTCCGGCTGGCGATCGTTAATTCGGCGAGCGCCTTTTCGTAATCGAGATAGCCCTGGTAAAGATGCTGGGCCAGGGCCAGGTGCGCCTCGCCGCTGTCGGGCCGTATCCGCAAAGCGTTTTGCACGGCTTTCTCCGCCAGAGCCAGCCGCGCCGGGGTGTGATCGACCCCGCTGAAATAAGTGAAATCGTGGACGCCAGCCAGATCGCAATAGGCCGCCAGAAAGTTTGGATCCTTGGCCACCGCCGCGTCCAGCAGACGGGTGGCTTTGGCGAGTTTGTCTCCGAACCCGGCGCCAAAGGCGCTCGTGGCGATGATCGCCTTGGCCTCGCTGTAAGCGTAAAGTTCGTACGCCTCCAAGTTCACCGTCGGCGGCTGTTCGATCGCCGCCTTCTCGCCGGGCGATAGCTTTGCACGCAATTGTTCGGCGATCGCCTTCGCGATCTCGCTCTGGATAGCGAAAACATCGTCAAGCGGGCGATCGTAGTGCTCGGCCCACAAGTGAGCGTCGGTGCGGGCATCGATCAGTTGCGCGCTGACCCGCACGCGATTGCTCGCGCGCTGCACGCTGCCGATGAGCACATGCGCCACTTTGAGCGCCTGCGCGATCTCCGGCAGGTTGCGCGAAGCCGTGGTCCGGTATTGCATCACGCTGGTGCGGCTGATGACTTTCAGGTCGGCGATCTTAGCCAGGTTCGTCAGGATCTCGTCCTGCACGCCGTCCGCGAAAAAGGAATTCTCCTGGTTCGCGCTCAGGTTTTCGAATGGCAGCACCGCGATCGATTTTTCCGGGGTCACGGCCGGGGCGGCGACGGCTGCGGGCCTTTCGGACTTCGATCGCAGGTAAGGCAGGAGCAAAATTCCCAGCGCCAGAAGCGCGACGATGCCGAGGATCGCGGCCCACCGGCGCGGGCCACGCCGAAGGAGGCGCGAAACGCGTCGGGCCAGAATCGGCTGATGGTCAAGGAACAGCTGCAGATCGTCGGCTATCGCGGCCGCACTCGGGTATCGGTCCCCGGGTTCTTTCGCGAGGCATTTCAGGCAAATCGTTTCGAGATTGCGCGAAACTCCCGGCCGATGCCACGCTGGAGAAACGGGATTTTCCGTCGCGACCCGGACCATGATCGAGGTGTCGCTTTCGTCCGGCAAAAACGGCGGCCGACCGGCGAGCATTTCGTAGAGGATCGCGCCTAACGAATAGATGTCCGCGGCGGCGCCGACATCGCGGCTCGTCCCGCGTGCCTGTTCCGGGGCCATGTAAACCGGCGTGCCGATGACCGCGCCGGAAAGCGTGAGCGCGCTTTCCGCGTTCAGGCGTTTGGCGATTCCGAAATCGGTCACCTTCGGCACGCCCTGCGGATCAAGCAGGATGTTCGCCGGCTTCATGTCACGATGGACGACGTTGTTCTTGTGCGCGAAGTCGAGAGCGCGCGCGACGGGGATCAGCAGCTGCGCTGTTTCCTGCGGCGTCGGCGTTCCTGCGCGCAACCGATCAGCCAGCGACCCGCCTTCCACATATTCCATGGCAAAGAACGGCGCGCCTTCGTGCTCCCCGACGTCGTAAACGTGGACGATGTTGTTGTGATGGAGCGCCGCCGCGGTTTCTGCTTCGGCGAAAAAGCGTTTCAATTCCGGCGGCCCGTAATAACCGGTGAGCATCTTGAGGGCGACCAGCCGGTTCAACTTTCGCTGCCACGCCCGAAAGACGACGCCCATCCCGCCGCGTCCCAGTTCGCCCTCGATCTCGTAGCCGGCGATGATCCGCGTCCCACCGCCAGTCACGGGCATCGTCGGATCGGAAGAGGTAGGATCGGAATTGGCCAAGGCGAGGTGACTCTGCTCAGTTTTTCGCGGCGGCTCAAGCTTCGGTGAGGGAGGGATTCGAACCCTCGGTACCCTTTTGGAGTACGGCGCTTTAGCAAAGCGCTGCTTTCGACCACTCAGCCACCTCACCAACAGATTGCGAGAATATGGGGTTGGGGGATACTCGTCAACCGCACCCCGATCATGATCACCGAGGAACAGGCGCTGGCCCGCATTCTGGAAAAGGTGTCGCCGCTATCGCCGCGCAGAGTTCCTTTGCTCGAGGCGCGCGAGCAATTCGCGGGAAACGACGTCTCTGCTCGGGTCGCGCTGCCGCGGTTCAATAACTCGGCGATGGATGGATATGCGGTCGTGGCGGCGGCTTGCGCTGGAGGGAATCCGCAGCGGCTCATCGGCGAACAACCGGCGGGAATGGATCGGGGGCTTCGCATCACCGCGGGCGAAACGGTTCGCGTGTTCACGGGCGCGCCCATACCAGAGGGAGCGGACGCGGTAGTGATGCAGGAAGACGCGGCCGTCGACGGCGCGGACGTTTTCGTGAATACGAAAGTCGAGCCGGGCGAGTTCGTTCGCCGGCGCGGTTGCGATTTGAGCGAGGGCCAAAAGATCGTGGAGGCGGGAACGAGGATCCGATCGCAAACTCTGGCGCTGCTGGCTTCCCAAGGATTTTCCGAAGTGGAAGTCGGCGGCGCGGTCCGGGCGGCGATTGTTTCTACCGGTGATGAACTGGTGGCGCCGGGCGGGATGCTCGGCGCGGGACAAATTTTCGAAAGCAATTCAGCGCTGGTCCACGGGCTCCTGGAAAAATCCGGAGCCGCCGTGGCCAATATTCGCCATTGCCCGGATGACGAGAAGCTGATCGCGGACGCGCTCCGCAACGGACTTCAATTTGAAGTGCTGATCGTTCTGGGCGGTGTTTCCGTGGGAGCGCGCGACCTGGTGAAGCCGGCGTTGAAGGCCATTGGCGCGGAAACCGATCTCTGGCGGGTAGCCGTCAAGCCGGGCAAGCCGTTCCTCTTTGGCCGCGCCGGACGATGCGCGATTTTCGGGTTGCCGGGGAATCCCGTTTCCGCATTCGTGACGTTCCTGCTCTTCGTGCGGCCGGCGATTCTTCGGCTAATGGGCGCCCGGGACGATCAGCTCCCGCTGCCGCGCGTGAATGCGTCCCTCATTAACGACATAAACAACGAGGGCGATCGGCCTCATTACCTCCGTGGCGAAGTGCGGGACGGAAAATTCGGCGTCGTCGGCCGGCAGGAGTCGCACGCGCTTTATGGTTTGAGCCGGGCGAATGCGTTTCTTCGGGTTCCGCCGGGAGAAACTTTTCGCAAGGGCGATACGGTCGCGATTATCGCGCTGGACTGATCAATTTGTCCTGCTCCTTCCGACCCGCCGCGCCGCATCAACAGGATCAAGATCAAGATCAGGAGCATGAGCAAGAATTTGACGGCAAGGACGTTTGACACTCCGCGCGACCATTTTAGCTTATGCGGTTTGAACACCCCGACCCAACCGAGCCTTAATGGCACCGATCAGTTTCGCGCTGACGCCGAACGCCTCTCTCACATCATCCTGGAAATGCAGCGCTGTTTCGTGCTGCGCCTCTCCAAGGAATTGGCGCCGGGGAATGTTTCCTTCCCGCAATTTTTTCTTCTCGCGGCGTTGGATCAAAAGGAAGTCCTGACGATGTCGGCCATCGCGCAGAAAATGGGACACACGACGGCGGCGGCGAGCGGTCTCGTCGATCGGCTGGAAAATCTCGGCTACGTGGTGCGCTCAAGCGCGCGGGAAGATCGGCGCAAGGTCATGGTTTGCATCACGCAAAAAGGATCGGCGCTGGTTCGGCGAATCCGCGAGGAAATGGTGGGCAACCTGTTGAAGGTGATGACGCACCTCACGCCGGGCGAGCAAAAGGCGTGGCTCCAGATTTATACAAAAATTTACAATTACTGCCAGGCCAAGGAAGAGCCCGAGGCGCCGCCCAAGCGCCGGAAATCGGGCCGCGTTTTGCTTACATCGCGGCGTTTCGAAAATGGAACGCGCTGATCCCGAACTCGGGAAGAATCAGCGTAACCGCGAATCAACCTCTTATTTTTTAAGCAGCTATTGGAGAGCAGTTTAAGATACCGCCCGCGAAGACGGCACGCGCCTTGCATAAGACGCTGCGCCAACAGCCCCGATCGCTCCGCTCCGTCCTCGACTTGAATCTGCCCATCCCGCGTTTTCCATCCATGCGAAAAGTTTCCATCCGCCTCTCGCTTTGCGCCGCGCTTCTCGCGGCGGTGCCGCTCGCTCCGCTCCTTCTTGCCGGAACTGAAACGCTTTCGGAGTTGCGTCTGCGGCGGACCGCGGTGCCGCGTTTCACACTCGACCAGGCAGTGCTGACCGCACTGCAGCGCAACGCTGAAATTCAAAGGGCGAGGCAGGAGATCGAGCGCACGAAAGGTCTCTACATCGCGATGCGGGCAGAGATTCTCCCGAAGATCCAGATGACTGGCCAATTCCAGGATACCGATCCCCACCTTCAGGTGAACCATGGCGACCGGGGCGGCGTCGCCTCGACGCCCACCCCGACTCCCGGAGTGACGGCCACGCCGGTGGGGACTTCCGGCTTTAATTTCGGCGGCGTCGAGCGCTCCTACAATGTGCGGCTCGAAGCGACTCAGGTGCTCTTCGCCGGCGGGCGCATCGTTTCCCAAATCCGCTCGGCCAGTTTCACTCGCGACAGCAGTTACTTCGCGTTTCGAAACGCGATCGACACGGTGGTCTCGACGGTGAAACAGCAGTTCTATCAGGTCCTGCTAAACCGGTCATTGATCCAGGTGCAGGAGGAATCGGTCAACCTGCTCAAGAGCCAGTTGCAGGATCAGCAAAATCGTTTTGAGGCCGGGACGGTCCCGCGTTTCAATGTCCTCCAGGCACAAGTTGCCCTTTCCAACCAGTATCCGATCCTCATCGCTTCGCAGAATAATTACCGCATTTCGCAGCTCCAGCTGGCCAAGACGCTCGGCCTTGATTTCGATCCAGCGCGCGTGGGGCAACCCCCGCTGGAAGCAATCGGCGAATTGCAATACCGGCCTCGCTACATTCCGTTGCGGATGGCAATCGAGCTGGCGAAGGAACGCCGCCCGTTCCTGAAACAACAGAAAGCGATCCTGCTGAGCGACGCCGAACAAGTCCGCGTGGCGCGCTCCACTTATTTCCCGCAAATCAACGCGGCTGGTGGCAGCCAGGTCCGCAGCTCCGCGATCAGCGAGGACATCCACGATGTCAGCAGCGGCTATGTGTTCGGCCTAACGGGGACGTGGGCGATTTGGGATTGGGGCGCGACCTACGGTGCAGTAAAGCAGGCCAGGGCTGTGCTCGAGGAAGCGAAAATCACGCTCGATGACGCGAACCGGCAGGTGGAGCTCGAGGTCCAGCAGCAGGATTCGAATTTGAAGCAGAGCGCTGAGCTGGTAAAGGCAACCGAACAGAGCGTCGGCCAGGCGCAAGAAGCGTTACGGTTAGCGAGCGCGCGGTTGAGCGCGGGCGCGGGGACGCAGTTGGAGGTCCTCGATTCCCGCGTGCAGGTAACCCAGGCATCCTCGAACCGGCTCCAGGCGCTTTATAACTACAATGTCGCTTTGGCCGAATTCGATCGCGTCACCGCCACTGAGATCGTCTATTCCAACGAGCTCGATGAGCCGCGCACGCGCGACAAGGCGAAGACCGATGCGAAGCCGACTCCGGCGCCGAAGCCGAGTCCGCTTGAGTTGAATCACGCCGGAAACCGGCCGCCCATCCCGGGCAGGACGACAACGACAACGACGCGGACCACTCGCACGATTCCGTCCGGTAAGTGAGCGAGAGTCAGCTTCCCGCTGAACAATTTCAGGCGCTGAGCGCGCTGCCGGGTGTCGTGCACGGATTCACCTTGCGTGTGCCCGGCATTGAGATGTTGCATGACAAAGCGGAAGCGCTCGCGCGGCTGGACGGTATCCACCGGAAAATTCGCGGCGGGCATGGTCTTGCTGACAGGCCGTTGGTCACCGCACAGCAGGTCCACGGGAACGAGATCGGAGTCGTGGATTCACCTGTCAGCGGAGACAAATGCTTCGAGAACTGCGACGGATTAATCACCGATCAGACCGGCGTTTGCCTGGGGATTTACGTGGCGGATTGCTGCGCGGTTTTCCTCGTAGATCC
>JALYIN010000196.1 GCA_030775765.1 Verrucomicrobiota bacterium | reverse complement strand
TATTGCGCCACCGGTTACCGCGCCAGTCTCGCCGCCAGTTTGCTGCAACAGGAAGGTTTCGCCGACGTTCGCAATCTGCCCGGAAGTTTCCACGCCTGGAAAGCCGCGAACTTCCCGGTCGAGAAATGAACAACGACCTGATCGTTCGCGAACAGGATCCACTCAATCTCGAGATGCCGTTCTCGAGCCTGAGTGGATTCATTACTCCTAACGAGTCGTTTTACGTCCGGTGCCATTTCCCCATCCCGGGGATCTCGGCGAATAACTGGATCTTGAAGATCGAGGGCGACGTGGAAGAGCTTTTCGAGCTGACCTACGACGAGTTGCTCGGAATGGAATCACGCACGATCACGGCCACGCTGGAATGCGCGGGAAACAACCGAATTTTCCTGGAGCCGAAAGCGAAAGGCGTGCAGTGGGGACTCGGCGCGGTCGGCAACGCGTCCTGGACCGGCGTTCCGCTCTCCGCACTGCTCGAGCGCGCCAAGCTCAAATCCACTGCGCTCGAAGTGATTCTCGAAGGCGCGGATGAAGGAGAGGTCGACAAGACGCCCCCGCCAGCAGGGAAAATTTCTTATTGCCGCAGCTTGCCGCTGAGGAAAGCGCGCGTTGATGTTTTGCTCGCTTACGAAATGAATGGCGAGAAGCTCTCCGCCGCGCACGGCTTTCCGTTGCGCGCCATCGTGCCCGGATGGTACGCGATGGCCTCCGTGAAATGGCTGCGGCGCATCATCGTGTCGGACAAACCGTTCAACGGTTTCTATCAGTCGCTCGATTACGCCTACTGGGATCGCTCCGGCCCGTTACCCAGTCTGGCGCCGATCGCGGAACAACAAACCAAGGCCGAGATTGCGCGGCCGGAGAATGGCGAAACGATTGCCGCAAATTCGACGTATCGCGTGCGCGGCGCCGCCTGGAGCGGCACAGCGGAGATTACGCGGGTGGAGCTGAGCTTCGATTCGGGCAGCACCTGGCGGGGCGCGAAGATGCTCGGTGAACCAGCGAAGAATGCGTGGCGGCTTTGGGAATACGAATGGCGCACGCCGTCCGATGCAGGCCGCCGCACCATTATCGCACGGGCGACCGATTCAAGTGGATTCGTCCAGCCCGCCGGGCGCGGCGGCGATCGCGGCACCTACATGATCAACCATCTCCTGCCGATCGAAGTGGAAGTGCGGTAACTTCTTCTGTAGCCGCCGCCCTCAGGGCAGCGTGGGAGTGATCAACATCGAGCTCTCGCGCGTCGCGCAGCGAAGCGGCTACAGAAGAAGAGCGAAAAGCGCTACTCTGTTCCGGTGGCCGGACCGGCTGTTCCCTTCAAGTACTTGTCGAGGAAATCGAGGATCGCCTTGTTCCCGCGAATCTCGTTCGCCTTCTTCGTGAAGCCGTGGCCTTCATTGTCGAACACGACGTACTCGACCACGCCTTTCTTTTTCTTGATCGCCTCCACGATTTCGTCCGACTCGGGCTTGATCACGCGTGGATCGTTCGCGCCCTGCAGGACGATCAAAGGCTTGGTGATTCTGTCGGCGTGGAAGAGCGGTGAAATTTCACGCAACATATCCAGCTGCGTGTTCGGATCTCCAATCTCGGCGTAAAGCGATTTGCGCTCCGCTTCCCAATACGGCGGGATGCTTTGCAGCGTGCGCACCCAGTTCGACACGCCGAAAATATCCACGCCGGCGTTGAATTCCTCCGGCTTAAACGCAAGCGCCGCCAGGACCATGTAGCCGCCATACGATCCGCCCATGATCCCGATCTTTTTCCCGTCTACGTAATCAAGCGTCTGTAAATATTTCTTTGCCTCGACACAATCCCAGAGCGGCTCGCGCCCATGCTTCTGGTCGTCGGCTTTATAGAAGGTCTTGCCGTAACCACTCGAGCCGCGGTTGTTCACGTCCAGCACCGCGTAGCCGTGATTCACCAGAAATTGGACGCCCGCGCTATACGGCATGCGCGCCTGCCCACCCGGTCCGCCGTGCACCCGCACGATCGCCGGCACTTTCGCCTGCGCGGTCGCGCCCTTGGGTTGATAAAGGATCGCGGGAATCTCTGTCCCGTCGAAAGATTTGTAGCGCACCACGCGCGAGTCCACGAGATCGGCCGCGTTGATCTCGGGGTTCAGGCTCTCGGTCAGCTTGAGCGGCTTTTGCGTGGCGAAATCGTAAACGTAAAGGTTCGCGGGCGAGCGGGCGCCGTCATGATAGAAAGCCATCTTCGTCTCGGTATCGGAGAACCGAATCCCGCTGATGTCCCCTTCCGGAAGCGGTGGCAACGGAACGGGTGTCGTCGTCTCCCCTTCGTAAACCTGGACCTTCGTGCGCGCGTCCTCGTTCGTCCCCACGACGCGATATTTTCCCGTGCGTGAAAACGACACGAACGCGACATCCCACGGCGTTTTCTCGGTGACGGTTTTCGCGCCACTCGCGAGATCGTAGCGCACGATCGACTTGAATTCGCTTCCTTCGTCCGACAGGAAATAGAGGGACTTCGACGCGGGGTCGAAAGTCTCCGGACTGTTATCGACGTCGCCGGTGTGCGCGGTGATGTTCTTCATCTCCTTAGTCTCGGTGTTGAAGACGTAAACGTCCGAGTCGGCAGTCGATTTTCCGGGCTTGCCGAAAGCGATAAACTTCTTGTCGTTCGAGATCGCCCCGAGCTGATAGCCGGTCTCATCTTTGTAAACGAGTGCCGGTTTCAAATCCGCGATGCTCATTTCGAAAACGTCGAAGAATTTCGGATCACGCGCATTCGTGCCGAAGAAGAACGATTTCCGGTCCTGGCTCCAGCCGTAGAACTGCGCCTTGGTTTTATCGCCCGGCGTCAGGTCTTGCTCTTTGCCATCCAGGTCCCGGATATACAGATGCTCATTCTCATTGCCGCCTTTGTCGTACCGGTAAAGAAATCGGGAGTCGGCTGGGAAATAGGAAACGGCAAAGGTGCTTTCCTTCGTCGAATTCGTCAGCTGCTTTGCTTCGCCGCCCGCGACCGGCATCGAGTAAACATTGAAGATTCCGGTCTTGTTGCTGTGAAAAAGGATCGACTTCTCGTCGGCTGAAAAGGAAGCGCCCCCGAGGCGGGTCGTCGCCATGAACTGCTCGATCGTATACTGCTTCACCGCCCCACTCTCCACGGGCTTCTTCTTCGGGTCCGGCGTTCGTTTCGTAATCAATGCTTTGTCCGACACGTCCGGTTTCTGGTCGGGCGACGGTTTTTGGGCATTCACAGTGGAGATGAAAAGGACCAGGCCCAGGATCGCGAGAAAAGGCGGAATGGCCGCCGGACGCTGCAGGATAAAATTCGGTAGATACATGACAATTAACTGCTTACCTGATTTCTTTTCGAAAGAAAAGAGCTACTGCTGCGCGAAAACCTGAACGATTTCCGGCGGGAACAACGGCGTCGCGCCGTTATGAGAGGCGACGAAGGCTCCAAGCCGGCAGGCGTTCTCTAGGACTTTCCGCGTCTCGGTCCCGCGCGTCAGCCCGACCATGAGGCCGGCCATGAACGCATCCCCCGCCCCGACGGTGTCTTTGACTACGACCTTCGGCGCGGGCGCGGTCACGAGATTGCCGCGGTCCCACATGGCGGCGCCTTCTTCGGCCATGGTGACGCAGATGTGCGAGGCGTTCGTCGCTTGGGCGATCGTCGCGCAAGCGGCGGCAATCGCGTCCAGCGACCGAGGCGTATCCGGAATCAGGTCGCCCGTTCGCAGCCAGCGGGCCAATTGGCCGACCTCGCCGTCGTTTAGTTTCAGGACATGCGCCCGCTTCGCCAGCTCCATAACGAGAGGCGGATCGGCAAACGGCGGCCGCAGGTTCACGTCGAAAAATCGGAGCGGTCCTTTGACCTCGAGAAGCTGCGCGAGCTGATCGAGATTGTAAGGCGAGCGGCCGGCCAGCGAGCCATAGATCAGCGCGCGCGATTTCGAGACGGCCTCGAGCGCTTCGGCGGAAACCCGGATCTCGTCCCAGGCCGCGGGTTGCACCAGCTCATAGGTCGCGTTGCCGTGTGCATCGACGGTGACCAGAACGGTGCCGGTGGCGAGGCCAATCCGCGCCCGGGTGATGAACTCGGTATTGACCTTCTTGTCCTGCGCCACCTTTAGAATTTCGTCGCCAAACGAGTCCCGGCCGATGCAGGAAATGAGCGACGCGGAGACGCCAATCTGGGCGAGATGCGCGGTGACGTTGAAGGGCGCGCCGCCCGCGTGTCGGCCGGAGGGCAGGCAATCCCAGAGGATTTCGCCGAAAGCGTAGAAGTCGGTCGGCATCAATCGTTGGCCGGTTCGTAAATGAAAATCAGGTCCTGATCCATTCCTTTCGGATCGGTCGAACGCTCGAAGACGAGCAGGTTCTCGGTGCCGATGAGGCAATGTTCCATCCCTGGTTTGAGGTGGAACCGGGCGCCGGGCTTGAGGACTTCGACAGTCAGCGACTGCTCGTTAGGGCGCCGCCACAAAATCAGCCCTGCGCCTTCCGCTACTTCCAAACGTTCGTCCTTTTCCTCGTGCATCTCGAGGGCGAGATAACCGCCTTCGCGAATGACGAGGAACTTCACTACCCGCGGATGTTCGTGCAGCGTGATGACGACCCCGCCCCAGCCCGTCTTGATGACGCTCCCGCTGCGACGCTCGATGCGCTCGAGGAGGTCCGCGAAACGATGGGTCGTTTCCGCGCCTGGATCGCGTAGGTGTTCCTTACACAACCGGCAGGCTTCGCGGCAATAGCGGTTGAACGTCTCGTCGGAATCGATCGGCGAGAGATCGTTCAGCTCCACGGCGATTTGAGCGAAGCGCGGGTTTGCCGCGAGCGCTTCGTGATTCAACTCAAAGACGGGGGACGCTCCCATTTTGTTAGTGCCCGCCAGTCGTCGACACCCCGTGCATCGCCTCATGTCCGCTCAGTTTTGGCCAGAGATAGCCATAAGCGCCGACGACCGCGAAACAGGCCATCGGCACAATGAAGGCGCGTGACATCCCGTAGGCATCGCCCACCGATCCCATGATTTTGGGGACAACCGCGCCGCCGAAGATCGCCATGACGATGAACGATGAGGCCTTTTTTGCCTGTTCGCCCAGACCGAAGATGCCGAGGGCAAAGATGGTCGGGAACATGATCGACATCAGGAAGTAACTCACGAAAACGGAGCCGACCGAAATCCAGCCCAGCTTCAGAAACACGAGGAGGCAGGCTACGACGTTGAGAGCGCCATAAAGGCCAAGCACTCGATGCGCAGCCGCTTTCTTTAAAATAGCCGAGCCGGTGAAGCGCCCGGTCAGGAAACAGATAAAGCCGAAAGAGGCGAGCGTTGATGCGCCCCGGTCGCTAAAGGTCAGCATCCCGTTCTTGGTTTCAAAGAGACCCTGCAAGAACCCGGGCCCGCCCCGCAGTGATTCCTCCCACGATGCTGGCACGGCCGGCGTCTGGGTGGTCATGTAGTTAATGAAGTAACTCCACACTCCCGCCTGCGCGGCCACGTAAAGAAACTGCGCCACCACCGCCATGACGAAATGCGGATGTTTCCAGAAGGAATGCTTCGGCGCCGCCTTGGAACTGGGATCATCGAGATGGTAGTCGTCCTCCATCTTAACGTCGGGCATTTTGGCGAAGGTAAAAATGACGGCCAGGACGATCACCACGACCGCAATGAAGACATAGGGAATCCAAAGGGTCTCACTGCCGGTGCTGGCACCCTCCGCATTCCTGGCGTAGAAAAATTTCGCGCCGACCAAGGGCCCAAAGACCAGGCCGATGCCGTTACAGGATTGGGCGAGGTTGATGCGAGTGGCGGAATAT
>JALYIN010000195.1 GCA_030775765.1 Verrucomicrobiota bacterium | reverse complement strand
GTTTCGGCGCCGCGTTTATCTCGATCCACGTGCGCGTCTCGACGGCGGCGTCGATGATGGCGGGAATGTCGACGGCGTAGGGATCGCGCTTCAAAAGCAACCGGCCGGTGGGGTGCGCCAGCATCGTGACGTGTGGGTTCTGCATCGCGCGGATAATCCGGCGCGTCATGTCCGCTTCCGGAAGCGTGAACGCGGAATGGACGGAGACGACGACGTAATCGAGCTCGGCCAGGATATCGTCGGGAAAATCGAGGGAACCGTCGCGGAGGATGTCGCACTCGACCCCGGCGAACAGACGGAAGTTCTCGAACCCCTCGTTCAACTTTCGGATCATCGCGATCTGCACGCGCAACCGCGCCTCGTCCAGCCCGCGCGCCTGGATCGAGCTGCGGCTGTGATCGGCGATCCCGAGATATTGCAGACCAAGCTCCTGCGCCGCCGCGGCCATTTCCTCGAGGGAGTTGCGGCCATCGCTTGCCGTAGTGTGACAGTGAAAAGTGCCGCGCAGATTTTCCGCTTCGATCAGGCGCGGGAGTTTTCCGGCTGCGGCCGCTTCGAATTCGCCGCAGTTCTCGCGCAGCTCCGGCGGGACGTAATCGAGATCGAGGGCGCGATACAAATCGGCCTCCTCGCGGATCAGCGGAATCTCGTGGCTTTCTTTCTTTTGTTTTGCCGCAGGATCCGGAGGGGTCTCGCCGAGCCGATACTCATTCAAGGTCCAACCGCGCTTTAAGGCCCGGCTCCGGACCTCGATGTTGTGCTCTTTGCTGCCGGTAAAATAATTGAGCGCGAATGGATACTCCGACGTGGTCACCACGCGCAGGTCGCATTGAATGCCGGAGCGCAAGCGAACACTCGACTTCGTCGCTCCCTGGGCGATGACCGACTCAACGAGCGGATGCTGGACGAACATCGCTGAGATCTCGGCCGGGGCGGATGTCGCCACGATGAAATCGAGATCGCGCACGATCTCCTTCCGGCGCCGGTAGCTTCCCGCGATGCAGACATGGAGCGCCTCGGGATGGGCGCGAAGATCGTCCTGCAATCGTTCCGCTTCCGCGGCGATCTTCCCGAGCTGGAACGTGCCGGCGTATTTCTGTCGTTCGTCGATCGCGGTGCAAAGTTTTTCCTGCGTGGTCTTGCCGAATCCGGGCAGTTCGGCCACGCGGCCGGCAACGCACGCTTCGTGAAGTTGCGCAATCGAGCTGACCTGCAATTTCTCGTGAAGCGCCTTGATCTTTTTCGCGCCGAGCCCGGGCAGCGAGAAGAGCTCGAGAATATTCGCCGGAAATTCCGCGCGCAGATCCTCGAAGAATTTCAGTGAGCCGGTCTCGATCAGTTCCTTGATCTTGGCCGCGATCGCCTTCCCGATCCCTGGAATTTTTTCCAGCGTCTCTTCGTTGGCGAGGTCGGCGATATTGCCGCCCCACGTTTCGAGCGAACGGGCCGCGTTTGTGTAAGCGCGGATCTTGAACGGGTTTTCGCCTTTCAGTTCGAGAAGCGTCGCAATCTTCTCGAGCACGTCCGCGATCGTCGCCTTGTCCATCGGCTCATTGTTATGCAACGCGACGATGCTGTCATCCCGAGGCTGGCGAAGGGGAAAGCTCCTAACACCACCTCCAAGCACCAGAGAAACCCCAAACATCAAAGCATCAAAAGCGACGCCGCTGCATTAATGTTTGGTGCTTGAAGTCTCTCTGGAGCTTGGAGGTGGTGTTTGGAGCTTTCCGAATCCTACATCTGCCCGCGGCGCTTGTAGAATTCGTAGCGCGCGATGATCGAATCGACATACTTGCGGGTCCCGGGGAAGTCGATGTTGGCGAGGAACGTGTCCGCGGCTATCGCCCTGGTGTCGGCGCCGCCGGCCCAGCGGAGGGCGCGGCTGGCCCCAGCGTTGTATTCCGCGAGGGCAAAAGGAAGCGGGTTCGCCTGGTTTTGCCAATGCTCGATTGCCCGCCGCAGATACCAGGTCCCTGCTTCAAGGTTGGTTTTCGGATCGAACAATTCCTCGACCCGAAAATTTTCCACTTTCGTTTCGCGGGCCCATTCACCGGCGGCCTTCTCGCTCACCTGCATCAAACCGCGCTCGCCGGCCGTGCCAATCTTTTGCGCATCGAACCGGCTCTCCCGCCAGACGAGCGCCTTCACGAGCATCGGATCGAGCTGGTGCTCCGCCGCTACCGTGCGAATGAGGGCGTCGTGCTGCTGGAACCGCCCCGGGCTAATCCATTCCTGAAGCGTGTAGAGCGAATCGCCCGACCTCATCGAGAGGTAGACCAGACCCGCTGCCCCGGCGAGGAGCAGGCAAATGATCAGTTTAGATAAGAATCGGGCCATTCCTTCGATTACCATTACGCGCCTGACCAGATGAGCAAATCCTCCTACGCCCGCGTCATCATCGATCGCTCGATTCATCGCGAGCTGGACTATCTCGTTCCGGAGTCGCTGGCGGAGAAGATCGGCATCGGCTCGCGGGTGCGGGTGCCGTTTCGGGAAAAATCGGCGCTGGCCACGGTGGTTGGGTTGTTGGAAGAAACGGATGCATCGGGAATTCGGCCAATCGAGGCGCTCGTCGGCGACCGGCCGGTGTTGAGCGAGAAACTGATCGAGCTCGCGCGCTGGATGAGCGCCTACTACTGCTGCCCCATCGAAGCGGTCATGCGCAGCCTGCTACCGCAAGTGATCCGCAGGGCGGAGGTCACCTGGAAGAAACAATTGTTCGTCAGCGCCGCGAAGGAAATCGCGCCGGAGGAGATCGACAAGTTGCGGCGCGGCGCGCCGCGCCAGGCGGAATTGCTGGAAGCAGTGGCGAAATTGCAGAAGCCGACGGCCGTGGCTGATTTGCTGCGCCAAACCTCCCTCGATAACCAGACGCTGCGCGCGCTGGAGAAGCGGGGGTTCGTGACGCTGCGCGAGGAAGCCGTGGCGCGCGACCCGCACGCCGAAGATCAATTCATCGCTTCAAGCGATCTCGTTTTGAATCCCGAACAGGAAGTCGCGTTGCGGGCCGTGGAAGAAGCCCTCGCGGCGCCGGAGGAAGCGAAACCGATTCTGCTCCATGGCGTGACGGGAAGCGGCAAGACCGAAATTTATCTACAAGCCATTCAGTCGACCCTGGCTCGCGGAAAGACCGCGATCGTGCTCGTCCCGGAGATCTCGCTCACGCCGCAAACGGTCGAGCGTTTCAAAAGCCGGTTCGCCGATGCGCAGGACACGGTCGCCGTTCTGCACAGTCATTTATCGGAAGGCGAGCGGCACGATGAATGGCACAAGATCCACGCGGGCCGGGCGCGGATCGTCGTCGGCGCGCGGAGTGCCGTCTTCGCGCCTCTGGAAAATCTCGGGCTCATCGTGGTCGATGAGGAACATGAGACTTCCTACAAGCAGGAAGAAGCGCCGCGTTATCACGCCCGGGATGTCGCGGTCGTTCGGGCGAAAATGGAAAAGTGCGTCGTTCTCCTCGGCACGGCGACCCCGTCGCTGGAAAGTTATCACAATGCTGTTGAGCAGAAATATCAGCTGCTGAATCTGACCCAGCGCGTGGACGATTGTCAGATGCCGTTGATGCGGATCGTTGATCTCCGGCTCGAACGGCGGAAAGAAAAAGCCGCTGCCATCCTCTCCGAAAAACTACGCGCCGCCATCACAGCCCGGCTCGAGAAACACGAGCAAACGATTCTGTTTCTTAACCGCCGCGGTTTCTCCACTTCCCTTCTTTGCAGTAACTGCGGCGAAGCGCGGGATTGCCCGAATTGCAGCGTCGCGCTTACCTTCCATCGCGGCGCGGCCCGGCTGACCTGTCACTTGTGCGGCCACACCGCGGCGGTGCCGAAAAAATGCCCCGCTTGTTCGCAGGATACGCTGATCTATGCCGGCTTCGGCACCGAGAAAGTCGAGGCGAACGTCACCCAGCTTTTCCCCACCGCGATCGTGCGCCGGATGGATGCCGATTCCATGTCGCGCAAGGATGCGTATCGCGACACGCTCCAGGCTTTTCGCTCCGGCAAAATCGACATCCTCGTCGGGACTCAGATGATCGCCAAGGGCTTGCATTTTCCGAACGTGACGCTGGTCGGGATCATCAACGCCGATCTCGCGCTCCACATGCCGGACTTCCGCGCGGGTGAGCGGACGTTCCAGTTGCTCACCCAAGTCGCCGGGCGGGCGGGGCGCGGCGAAACGCCAGGCGAAGTTTTCGTGCAGACCTACACGCCGTTCAGCCCCTCAATCCAGTTCGCGCGCCACCACGATTTCGCAGGGTACTTCGAGCAGGAACTGGAATTCCGGGAGCGCTGCGATTTCCCTCCGTTCAAGCACGCCGTCCTCATCACCGTGCGGTCGGAGCACGAAGGCCGGGCCAAACTTTCGGCGGAAACGTTGGTCCGTCGGTTGAAGGAAAATCTCGGCGCTGAGTTTATCGTCGGGGACGCCATGCCGGCGCCGCTGGAAAAATTGCAGGGCCAATTCCGTTTCCACATTTTGATGCGCGGCGAAGCCATCATGCGCCTGAGCCGCCTTATCCGCGAAACGCTCGATAAACTTCCCCTCCCCGAGGACGTCCTCGCCTCGGTGGACGTCGATCCGTATCAGCTGCTCTGATTTGTCGCGCGGCGAGGCCGCCCTCTTCTGTAGCCGTCGCCCTGTGGGCGACGTGGGAGAGCGGATTGAAATTGGGTTTAGGCCGATCCGTCGGCGACGTCCCTCTCACGCTTCGCGCAGCGAAGCTGCTACAGAAGAGTGGTCGGCGCAAGCGTGAACTTACACGCGATCAATTGTGATTATTTCGCCGGCGTAGGGCCAATCGTCTACGTTTGCCACAAGGCCGGCTCGGACTGGATTTTCGCGCACGTAATTCCATTTCTGCGCGTAGCTCTCATCATTGCGCAAAACGTGATCGAAGCATCCGCGTTCCCAAACTGGGTCAGCGCTCGGGACCCGCAGGACGCTCTTCGCGAGGCATTGTTTCAGAAGACCAATCCAGCGTCCTAATTCGAAATTGTCGGCGCCGCAGACGAAAAGATGAATGTGATCTGGCATTATGACATAGCGTCCGACGGCGATGTTATGTTCCGAATAGGCTCGTTCAGCGAAGCGTACGAACGCTTGGTTAACTGCGTCGGTCGCCAGCCACGTTCTGCGCCAATAGGTGCAAACCGTTGCAAAATAGACCGGATTGTTTGCGAAGGTGCAGCTAAGCCTAGGCGGCACTCGGGGGAAACGCTTCATTGTAGCCGCCGCCCTGTGGGCGGCGTGCGAGCAGATTACGCTATCCGAATTAGCGAGAGCAACTTTCTCGCGCTTCGCACAGCGAAGCGGCTACAGAAGAAGGCTTCGCTATTTGATCAGTTTCGGGACCTCGGCCTTAGCCAGCGCGGTAAACGCGCCCACGGCGCTATTCGCCGCGGAATCGCTGAGGCGCAGCAGGCCGATATCGAGGCCAAGATTTTTCCCGCGCAACGGGATCGCCCTCAGTTTTAGGCCTTCGCGACCGCGCAATGCGATCTTCGGCATGATGGCCGCCGCTTCCAGAGGCGCGAGTGATCGGAGGAGCGTTTCGATAGCATTCAATTCCACGACCGTTCTCGGACGGACCTGGTGTTTCAGGCAAATTTGGTCGGTCATCCGGCGCATGACGAACGTGTCGAAGAGCTGCAGCAACCGGTGTTGATGCAATTCGGAAACCTGAACCATCCGCCGCTTCCACCACGGATGCTTCTCGGAAACGATGAGCGCGAATTCATCCGTGCAAAGACGTTCGTAGCGGAGGTTCGGCGAATGCCGGGTCAGAAACCCGAGGCCCACGTCCATCCGGCCTTCTTCGATGGCGGTCTCGATTTCGGTGGAGGAAATTTCTTCGACGGTCAGGCTGATCGCGGGATGACTGGCTGCGAAGAGGCCAAGCAGCGGCGGCATGAGGGCCCCGTTGAGAATGGGGACGACGCCGACATGCAGCGCGCCGCGCAACTGTCCCGGTTCGCTCGTGAGTTCCTGGAGGAAATTCTCCAGGTGCCGGAGAATGGCGCGGGCGTGCTCCTGAAAAATCTGGCCGGCGGCAGTGAGCAGGATGCGCTTTCCGCGCCGCTGAAAAAGCGAGACGCGCAGGCCGGCTTCCAAATCGCGCATCTGCTGCGAGACACTGGGCTGCGAAATACCCAGGCGATCGGCCGCGCGGCTGAAGCTGCCGGCTTCCGCGACTGCCAGGAAATAGCGGAGGTGGCGGATTTCCATCGGCTCGTTCATCGCAGCGGAAATAATGTCGGGCCGCGCCGGCAAATGCAATCAGTCAGGTCTTGGAAATTTCGAAGTTTATGCTTCCATAGGCACAGCTTATTGCGGTATTTCCCTTGCCTCTGATTCCAAATGAACCTGACTAGGGCCATCTTCGTCGTGACCTGCGCGGTTTTGCTCCTGGCCGGCTGCCGGAAAAACGCGAGCAGTGGCGGGGCTTCCAACAAGATCCGTGTCGGCTACATCGGCCTGACTTGTGAAGCGCCGATCTTCAGCGCAGTCGAGAAAGGGTTCTTCAAGGAGGAAGGACTCGAGGTCGAGATGGTGAAATGCGAGTGGGCGAACTACAAGGATGTGCTGGCCCTCGGCGGGTTCGACATCACGCATCACCTCGTCATGTATTTTCTGAAGCCGATCGAGCAGGGGCTCGATGTGCGGTTCACGGCTGGAATCCACAAGGGCTGTCTGCGTGTTCAGGCTTCGACCAAGGGAAACATCCGCGCCGTTCAGGACTTGCGCGGGAAACGCATCGGAGTGCCGGGCATGGGGACGCCGCCATTCATTTTTGCCAATCGCGTTCTGGGCGCTAACGGGATTGATGCGAGCAAGGATGTGAGCTGGCGCGTTTTTCCAGCGGGCGAACTTGGACTCGCGCTCGATAAAGGCGAGGTGGACGCCGTGGCGGATTCCGAACCGATCGGCAGCCTTCTGCTCGCCGATGGAAAAGTCCGCAACATCGCGGACCAGGCAACGGACGCCCCATACAAAGATGAATATTGCTGCGCGGTGATTGTGAACGGGAAGTACCTCACGGCCAACCCAAAGGCGGCCGCGGCGGCAACGCGCGCTCTTCTTAAAGGAGCGAAGTGGGTCGAAGCGAATCCGGCCGCGGCGGCTCGGTTGTCGGTCGAAAAAAAATACCTGGCGTCGAATCCAGAACTGAACACGGTCGCGATTTCGCATCTCCGTTATGTGCCGAGTGTCTCCGGGGCCGATCTGGCGGTGCAATCAGCCGCGGCAGAAATGAAAACCGCCGGCATGCTCAGCCCAAGCACGAACGTTCCTGAATTGGCCAGGAAAGCGTTCGTTCACCTCGAGGGCGTTTCGGATCAATGGCTGCAAAGTTTGCAGGTCGAGAAAGTCGCGGGCGGCCAGGTGCCGCCGGACCAGGACATCCGCCTGTATGCGGAGCTGATTCTCTCCGATACTGAGGAATCATGTTGCAAAGCGAAACCGGTCCTCGCATCCCAGAAGTAGAGCAGGTGTGGACGGAAGGCGCGCCGCGCAAGGCACCTCCGGTAAGTAGAACCGCATCGCTCCGGACGTGGCTGCCCGTGACCGCAGCGACGGCGATTTGCCTTGGGGTCCACTGGTATCTCTCGACAACAGAGCCGCCGGCGGAAACGCGTTCCTACTTCGTGTTTCTCTGGAGCGTGCTTGGCGTCTCGCTGGTTCTCGCGGCGGCGCAAATCAGCTGGCCGTCTCTGCGCCGATGGATGCGGCGGATGGGCCCGATCTTCGCCGCGGCCTTGATGGTCCTGGTCGCCTGGGAATTGATTACCGCGGGTTTTCGCTGGCTGCCGCTCCCCTACTTCCCGAGTCCGGCCGGTGTGTTCCAAAGCTTGATCAACGATCGCGCGCTCTTGTTCGACAGCACCTGGCATTCGCTCATCCTGCTGCTTGGTGGTTACGCGCTCGGCGTCATGGCGGGTTTAATCAGCGGGATTTGCATCGGCTGGTCGTCGCCCATCCGGTATTGGGGAATGCCGGTGCTGAAAGTGGTCGGCCCGATTCCCGCGACGGCGTGGATTCCGCTCGCCATGGTCATCTCGCCTTCCGCGGTCTTTTCCGCGGCATCGCTTATCGCGCTCGCGGTCTGGTTCCCCGTGACAATGTTGACGGCGTCCGGCATTTCAAACACGCGCGCTTCCTATCTTGATGTGGCGCGGACCCTGGGGGCGGGTCGTCGTTACCTGATATTTCGTGTCGCCATTCCAGCGGCGCTTCCAAGCATTTTCATCGGGTTGTTTATGGGATTGGGCGCCTCGTTTCTCACCCTGGTCGTCGCCGAAACAGTCGGCGTAAAATCGGGGCTCGGTTGGTACGTCGCCTGGGCCCAGGGCTGGGCCGAATATGGAAAAGTTTTCGCCGCGCTGGTCATCATGGCGGCCTTTTTTTCCACGATTATGACCGTGCTCTTCAAGGTGCGCGACCGCGTGCTGGTTTGGCAAAAGGGAGTGATCAAATGGTAGCGTCCGCAGGAGTAACGGAAGCGTCGTCGCTTCGGGTGCGTGAAATCAGGAAAAGTTTTCCCGCGCCCGATGATCCGGCGACACGGCGCCTGGCGCTCGATGACATTTCGCTTTCGCTTGCGGCCGGCGAGCTGGTTTCGCTGGTCGGTCCGAGCGGCTGCGGCAAATCCACTTTGCTTCGGCTGATTGCCGGTCTCGATTCCCCGGACTCCGGCGAGCTCATGGTCGGCGCCGAATCGATCACCGGTCCGAACGCCGAGCGTGGCCTCGTGTTTCAGGATCCGAACCTGTTCCCCTGGCTGACCGTTCGCGGGAACATCGAGGCGGGTTTGGTGGCGCGGCGTGTGTTGCACGAGAAACGTCACGAGGTGGAGGAATTCATGCGGCTCGTCGGCCTGGAAAGTTTCGCCAATGCGTACCCTCACCATCTCTCCGGCGGAATGGCGCAACGCGTCGCGCTGGCCCGGGCCCTCATTAATCATCCGAAAGTCTTGCTGCTCGACGAGCCGCTCGGCGCCCTCGACGCCTTTACCCGAATGCGGATGCAGGACGAAGTGCTTCGCCTCTGGCAGGCGCGGCGCACGACGATGCTTCTGGTCACGCACGACATCGACGAAGCGATTTACATGAGCGATCGGATTGTCATCATGACGCAGCGGCCCGGGCGAATCGAGCGCACCATTCCGGTAACGTTGCGTCGGCCGCGGGATCGCAGCAGCGCCGGTTTTCTGCAACTGCGCGGCGAGATTTTGGAGTTGCTCCACTTCGCCGGCAACGCGACGGCGGCGTAACGAAAGCTCCAAACACCAAGCTCGAGGCACCCGAGAAATTTCAAAGCTCCAAGAGCAGCGGCGTGTTTGATGTTTGGGGCTTGATGCTCTCTGGAGCTTGACGTTTGGAGCTTTTTTCGTCCGGAGCCCGGCCCGTTAAAAGACTTCCACCTCTTACGCCCCGCTGCGTATCATCGCGCTCTGCGCCATGGACGAAACGGCCGGAAAGCTATCTTCGGGTGAGCCGCTGAGCGTCGAGCAACTCGCGGAGTATTTGCCCGCCCTGAAAGAAGTGGCGGCCGCCCAGCTCGACAAGTATGCGAAGGGCGCCGCCGTTCTTCATCGCTATCGCAAAGGCGAAACGGTTTGCGTCGAAGGGGAATTCGGCTCAACCGCCTATTACATCGTCTCGGGCACGGTCGAGATTTCGATCCAAAATCCGCTCGCCCATCTGCGGACAAGCCCGGCGTCTGGCTTGTTCGGCCGGAGCGTGGCGCGCATGAAAAGTTTTCTGCTCAATGACGGCCAGGACAAACGGGCCGAAGCGCACGACCGCAAGTTCATTGGGATCGATGCAAACGTCGATCTGCCGATGAACAGACCGATCGCCGAACTCGGACCCGGCGAGCTCTTCGGCGAAATGACCTGCCGCACGTTCCAGCCGCGGTCCGCGACGGTGATCGCGCACGAGCCGTGCGTCATGGTCGAAATGCTGCGCGTGATCCTCGACATGCTCGTGGGCACGCGCCAGATCTCGGAAGCTTCGAAAGCGACGGCGAAGGCGGTGAAGGTGCCGACATTCAAAGGGACCTCGTTTAAGGCGCAGATGGACGAGAAATACCGGCAGCGCTCCCTCGAGACGCATCTGCGCAGCGTCCCGCTTTTCGCCAGCGTCGGGGAGGAATTTCTTCGCTACCTGAAGGACAAGGTCGAGCTCGTCTCTTACAACCAGAACGACGTCATCTGCAAGGAGGGCGACGAGGCAGACGCGTTTTATCTCATCCGGTCGGGCATGGTGCGCGTCTCGCAGGCCATGCCGGGCGGCGACATGGTGCGGACGTATTTGAGTCGCGGCGATTACTTTGGCGAAATCGGATTGCTCCGCTCGATCAAGCGAATCGCTACCTGCGCCGCGCTCGACGCAGTGGATGTGGTGAAAGTTCCCGGCGCCGAGTTCAATCTCATGCTGGAAAAATTCCCCGGGGTGCGCGCCCAACTCGAGCCGGTCGCCGAGGCGCGCCTGGCCGCGAGGAAGGGCCGCGTGATCCCGCCCGGCCTGCGCCTCGACGATTACCTGAACCAGGGCCTGTTCGAAGCGCAGAATTTATTGCTCATCGATCTCGATAATTGCACCCGCTGTGACGCGTGTGTGCAGGCTTGCGCGAAAGCACACGACGGGGTTTCCCGGCTTCTTCGCGACGGCTTGCGCTACGACCATTTTCTCGTGGCCACAGCCTGTCGCTCCTGCCGCGACCCCCTTTGCATGACGCAATGCCCGGTCGGCTCGATCCGGCGCAAGGAGAACCTCGAGATCATCATCGAGGATTGGTGCATCGGCTGCGGGAAATGCGCGGAGCTTTGCCCGTATGGCAACATCAACATGCATCCGCTCGAGGTGGTGAAGGAAGTCCGGACCGAGGTAAAATCGGCGAACCCGAACATTCCCCCGACGGTAAAGGTCGAGAAGAAAAAGTCGACCGCCTACAAGGCGAACACCTGCGATCTCTGCACGCAGTTATCCGTCCCGAGCTGCGTCTACGCCTGTCCGCACGACGCCGCGAAGCGCGTCGATCCTCAGCGCTTCTTCGGGGACGCCCTCGAAATGCAGAACCGCCTGCTCAATGAGGAATGGTCGCCCGCGCGCCGTTATGAAAGCCGACACACTCACTAGCGTGGAAGTCCCAAAGCCCAAGAGTCCAAATCGCGAGGGAAGGCGTTTCGGAATTTGGGATTTGGAATTTGGAATTTCCCTGGGTTTTGGGATTTGGGATTTGGGATTTTGAGACAATGCGGATCAACAACTCGAAACACGTTCCGTGGATCATCTTTGTTTTCCTCGCCACGATCGCGGCGTGCATCCTTTACGTTGGCAACTTCCATCCGGCGCGGCTGCCGTCGTGGATTCATTTGCCCGCGTCACTGATCCAGGAACCGACCGAGCACCACACCGTCGGCGGCACGCCGCTCGGCCTCTGGTTCGGCTCGATCTCGCTGGCGATTTTCATTTTCGCCGCACTTCTGAGTTTGCGAAAAAAGATTCCGCTCTGGCGGGTGGGAACGGTGCAGCGCTGGTTGCGCGCCCACATCTGGCTCACGATCCTCACGATTCCGCTCGTGATTTTGCACAGCGGTTTCCGGTTCGGCGGAGGGATGACCACGTTCCTCATGGTTCTTTATGGGATCGTGATGGTGAGCGGATTCTACGGGCTGTTCCTGCAACACATCCTGCCGCGGCTGATGAAGGAGCGGCTGCCCGCCGAGACCGTGTTCGAGCAAATCCCGCACATCCGGTCGCAGCTCGCGGCGGCCGCGGAGAAAATGCGCGATTCATTCAAGCCGGCGTCGCCGAAAAAACCTGACGCCGCGGCGCCGGCGCCGAGCGCGGCGAAATCCGCGACGGCTCCGGCCGCGGTAATGGCTTCGACGAAAGGGGAGTTGAGCACGCCGGTCGCTCGCGCGAAAACGGCGACTGGCTCTGCGGAAACTGCTGCGACCGTGGTGGCGGCCGCGACCAGCGCATCAGCAGCGCCGGCGGCGAAAGCAGCGGCGTCTGAAACTCCTTCAGCCCCGCCATCGATTCCGAACGCGGCGGTTACGCCAGCAGCGCCGAAAGCGGAGACGATCGGGACACCGACGGCGCGGGTGCAAAGCGACCCACCCGGCTCTCCCGTCGCGCGATCGGAAGTTCCCGCCGGCGATCAACCCGCGCCCTCACCGCCAGTAGCGCCGTCAGCTCCAGAGATGCCAGCGCCTGCCGCGAAACCGCCGCCGCCCGCGGCCGCGCCAAAACCTGCCGCGCCCGCCGCGGCGAAACCTGCCGCCGCGCCAAAGCCCACAGCCAAACCGGCAGCGCCCGCCGATCCCGCGTCCGAAGCTGTGCTCGTCGAGCTCATCGAACGCCAGATTCTTCCTTATCTTCAGGCGCGTCGTGGCGACCGTATGCGGCTGAACAATCCGCGTTTTTCCGACGACACTTTTCGCTTCGTGAAGTTGCGTGTCACCGAGGGTTATCGCAGCCGCGTCGAGGAAATTCAGGGCTGGTGCGACGAGCGGCGCATTCTCGATGTCCAGGTGCGCCTGCACCATTGGCTGCACGGCTGGCTCTTCATTCACGTGCCGTTTTCGTTTTTGCTTCTGATGCTCACGATCTGGCACGCCTGCGTAACGCTTTTTTATTATTGAGCCATGGCCACGCCGGGACGAACGCAGAAACAAATCGCCGAGCGTTACAAAGGCAATCTCGGCTATTACAAACGGAAGCATCCGTGGCGCGTCGCCCGGTTTGTCGTCAGTTTCCTCGCGCTCGCCGGCGGCCTCGCGGTGATAATCGCGTATCAGAACCGAATTTTTCGGAAGCAGGCCAGTGAGGAGTTTTTCAGTTCAGGAAGAATTTCCAGCCATCACGCTAAGTACGAGCAGGATTGCGCCCAGTGCCATGACAAGAATGCCGCGATAGGCGCCGACCTGACGTTCGCGAAATTCAAGAGCGTCCTCCAAGACCGGTTCCATCACGGGATCGATTTTAAATCGATCGATCTCCGGTGCGAAGCGTGCCACGAGAAGAACCCGCCGTTCGGCACGAAGAAAGAATACGATCTGCACGAGCCGAACGTGGTCGAGAACCGCGCCTGCTCGATCTGCCATCAGGAGCACCTCGGCCCTGGGCCGATGAAGAAGGTTGCCGATGTCCAATGCGCTTCCTGTCACGACGACCGCGCCATCATGGAAGCTTCGGCGAAAAAAGGAGCGACCCTGCCGCGGGAAGTTTTCCATCTTCGTCCGCAGCAGCCGCGGCAAATCGTTTTCGAGCGGCCGCGACCGGCCATGGGATACACGCAGGTCTTCTCGTCGTTTTCCCGCGAGCATCCGGAGTTCCAGCTCATTCGCGAAAAGGCGTCAGATCCTGACACATTGCGCTTCAATCACGCCCGCCATTTCGCCTCGGACATTCCGCCGGTGAAAGGGCAGAAGCTCGATTGCAACTACTGCCATAAACCGGACCCGGCGGGCCGGTTTTACGAACGGATCAACTTCGAGGCGCATTGCCTGTCCTGCCACGCGCTCCAATTCGACGAGAGAAATCCCGGGCTCCATCTGCCTCATGGCGACGTGAACCTGGTCCGCACGTTTTTGCGCACGCTCCCCGCGCAATACGCGGAGCTCGCCCGGACCCAAAACGGAAAGGGGCCGGGTTACAACGACGTGAAGACGTTCATCGCCCAGCAGATGAATGGGCTGCGCCGGCAGTTCGGCAGCGACGCTGCCTTCGAGAACGCGGTCTTTTTGGAAACCGACCCCTACAAGAAAGAAGACGCGGCCCCGACCAAGGCGAACTTCTCCGGCTGCGCTCATTGTCACGCGGTAAAAATGGAAGGCCGAATTCCGGTCGTCACCAAACCGATTCTGGTGGATCGCTGGATGCCGCAGGCGAATTTCAATCACGCCAGGCACGCGAGCGTGAGCTGTGAGGAATGTCACGCCCAGGCGCGGCAAAGCAGGGAGACTTCGCAAGTGCTCATGCCTGACAAGGCGAAATGCATCGCGTGCCACAGCCCGGAAACGAAGAAAATCAGTTCCGATTGCATCACCTGCCACACCTATCACGCGCCGGGGCAGCTGGTGAAAATGGAAGTGCGTGCGGAAGCGCGCGATCCGTCGTTCAAGCAAATGTTGATCGGCAGCACCGCGCCATAATTATGCAGCGGATCGCGCCGCGGAATTCTCCACCGGCCTGATCCGCTCGATCTCGGCGCGGAGCCGGTCCCAATCGACCGGCTTTGTCAAATGCGCGGCGAATCCGGCGGCCGAGCTCGCGGCCACATCTTCGTCGGTCCCGAACCCGCTCAGGGCGATTCCCTTGATGCCCTGCGCATCGCGTAACGCTCTCATCAACTCGAGCCCGCTCCCATCCGGCAAACCGAGATCGCTGATGAGCAGATCGAAGCGTTCGCTCGCGGCCAGAGCCCGCGCTTCGGCCACGGTGCCGGCATGGCTGACGTCGAATCCGGCGTTCCGTAGAATCCGGCCGAGCACGCGCGCGGTATCCTCGTGGTCTTCCACGAACAGGATTTGGAGATGCTTGATCCTCGGCGGTTCGCTTTCGAGAAAAAGCACCGGCCCTTCGAGCATCGATGTCTCCATCGCGTTCAACATCACCGTGAAGGAGGCGCCGCGTCCGGGCCCGTCGCTCCGCGCCTCGATCCTGCCGTGATGCAAATCGACCACGCGCTTGGAAATCGCCAGGCCGAGACCGAGGCCGCCGTACTTGCCGGTGATCACCGCACCGCCCTGCTCGAAGGCATCGAAGATTCGCGGCAGTAACTTCGGATCGATCCCGATCCCGGTGTCGGTGATTTCGATGACGATTTGATGGGCTTCCATATTTCTCGTGGAGATTTCAAGGTGCCCTTCATCCGGGGTGAACTTCGCGGAATTCTTGACCAGGTTCCAGAATACCTGCTGCAGCCGCGCCGGATCGCCCCAGCAATGATGTTCCCGCGCTTCCAGGCGGCGCGTCACCCGGATATTCTTGCCGGTAAGGTCGCCGGCGGAAATCGTGAGCGCGTGCTCGATTGTGGCATGGAGATCCACCGCGTCGTTGTGCAGCTCGAGTTTACCGTGGGCAATCCGGGTCAGGTCGAGGAGATCGTCGATGAGGAGTGCTTCGAGCTCTACGTTGCGCCGGAGGACTTCGAGATCGCCGCGGATATCGTCGCTCAGATCGGGCTCGCGCTGGAGCGAAGCGATCGTCATCAGCACCGGCGTAAGCGGGGTGCGCAGTTCGTGCGAAAGCATGGCCAGAAACCTGTCTTTGGCCCGGTTGGCTTCTTCTGCTTCCTGTTTCGTGCGCGCCAGTTCCATCTCTACATTTTTGCGTTCCGTAACATCGGCGCGAAAAATAACGACGCCGTTTTCGGCGGGATAAATTCGGGTGTCGAGCCAGCGTCCCGAATCTTCTTCATAAAACATCTCGAATTGCTCAGGTCGCTGCGATTCGAGCGCGCGGTGACAACGTTGATAAAACTCGCTGCCGATCTCCTTAGGAAATATTTCCCAAATGACGCGCCCCAAAAGTTCCTTTTTCGGAATGCCGGAAAGTTCCGCGACCTTATCGTTCACGTAAACGTAGCGCCATTCGCGATCGAGAGCCGAGAACGCATCCTTGATGCTGGCCAGCGTGGTCTCGCGCTGCGCGATCAAATAGCACACTTCTCGTTGACGGCGCCGGGCCCTGAGCGCGACTTCCAGGGTGCTGATGAGCGTCACCGCACGCAGTGGGCGCTCGAGCAGCGTGATATTTGCCTTGGGCCCAAAAGTTTTAAGAATCTTGATGCCGACATCCTCGTTTGGACCGGAGCTGGTGAGAATGACGACCGGAATGTCGGACCAGGCCGGCTGTCGATCCAGGGCCTCGAGCAGCACCGGAATTTGGGGGGCGACGAGGGCTTCCTCCGCGAGCAAGATGGCGTTACTCGCGTCTCCAAGGTGCCCAGCGACGTCGGCAAGATCAGAACAAACTCTCGCGCTAATCGCGGATTCCTGCAGAAGCTGCGCGGCCAAAG
>JALYIN010000194.1 GCA_030775765.1 Verrucomicrobiota bacterium | reverse complement strand
GAGCGATAGTTCCAAGCGTGCTGTTGCAATGCCTAATATATGCCCACGACGATCACCACCCTAACTCGATCGACTGCGCAATTAGCCTAGCGGCCGAGTCCCGCGTTCGACACCGTTTATCCCGTTTGGCGAGAGGCTCTGTCTCGTTTCGTCACTCTTCACCGACATCATTGCGCCATTACGTGCTCACTCCGCAATGGAGTACGCACATGAGCCCAATCGCTCCGACCGTCACAGGTAAGCCCCGCATCATGTTGTTCGCGGTGGGTGCTGGTATCACTGTGCTGCCCCTTTTCGCAGCGCAGGCACTGCTCCCGTTGATTGGCCCGGACTTGAATTTCGGCCGGAGTTCGAGCCTGATCGCAGCTGCAGAAGTCGCTGGCTATGCCGCCGGACTGTTCCTTCTAGTCCCGTTGGTCGACGTCGTCGCAAACCGCCGTCTAATCCTAATGATGGTGGCCAGTGCCTCTTTGTTTTTGTTTGCGATCGCCGTGTCCCCAAGCGCAAACTTTGTCCTTTGTGCGTCATTTCTGTCTGGGATGAGCGCCACTTCTATCCAGATGCTGGTTCCCCTGGTGAGTTCACTATGCGTGCCGGGACAACGCGGACGAGTGATCGGCGATGTCATGGTTGGACTGATGCTCGGAATCCTGTTCTCAAGACCGCTCGCTAGTCTCATGGGAGGAACGGTCGGGTGGCGCGCGTTTTATGGGGTGTTGGCGGCGCTCACTGCGGCACTCTTTTTGGCGTTTCTCGTTAAGCTCCCGGAGCGATCTCCAATTTCCCGGAGTTCGTATTTCGACGTCCTAATGAGCCTTCGGCGGGTCGTCCTTGACTACCCCATCATCGGGCGGCGAGGCACTTGCCAAGGCCTCTTGATGATATCCTTCAGTCTCTTCTGGACGAGCGTGCCGTTCCTGCTCGGCGAGCCGCCCTTCAGTCTGAAGGCCAGCGGCATTGCCCTGTTTTGTTTTGCAGGAGCGGGAGGGGCAATTAGCGCTCCAATCGCCGGCCGGCTCGCAGATCATGGCCATTCTCGCAGAACGACCGCTACGATGCACTTCTTGGCGGCGTGCGCAGTAGTCGGTACTGCTTTCATTCCCGAGCACGCCGCAGGACACCGCGTCTTGGTCCTGGCGGGACTTGCTATTGGGGCTTTTTTGCTCGACTTCGCCGTCATCGGTGATCAAACACTCGGTAGACGCGAGATAAACCTCCTGTCGCAAGCAGTTCGCGGCCGGTCAAACGCTGTGTACACTGGTATTTTCTTTTTGGGCGCGACGCTCGGAACGGCGTTGTCGGGACCAATCCTCATTCATTGTGGCTGGCTCGTGACAATGGGCGTTGCGGCGGCCTCTATACTCATTGCGGCTTTGGCTCACTTAAGCTTTCGCATCGATTCTCATCGCCGGCGAGCGTGCGCAGCCGCTTGAGGAGCAATCGAACAATCGCCGGGCGCCGATTTAAGTCCCCCAATTACCGCACGTTGAGGACAGGCCTATTTTGGAATGCTTGATCTGAAAATTCGGGCCTGCGCCTGCCGAAGGGTGACGCTCTCGGGCTCTATGCATGGCATCCTGCAAAATTGGCATGTTGCTCGACGCCGATGTTGGCCCACGCACCTCAAACAGTCACTGACCCATCGTCCAATACGATGGGTAGATCGGCTTTGTGGATTAGGGCGTGTCCCGTTCTAGGAGCCGTCGCCACAACCTTCGACATCGCGCTTTGAGGAGACCATTCGTGCACATCGACCGCCATACGGGGCTTGTAATCATCGACACTCAAATGGGCTTCAACGACCCCAAATGGGGCGCTCGCAACAATCCGCAGGCAGAAGCCAACATTGCACGGTTGCTTAGCGGTTGGCGCGCTGCTCGCTTGCCGATATTTCACGTACACCATGATTCCGTTTCGCCAGCTGGCGTCTTCAGACCGGGATCCGCGGGCCACTTCCCGAAGCCGGAAGCCGTGCCTTTGGAGCACGAACCCGTGTATCATAAATCCGTAAACAGCGCTTTCATCGGCACCCAGTTGGAACATGATCTTCGTGCACAAGGCATCACAGCCCTCGTTATCACCGGTCTGACCACCAATCACTGCGTGTCGACAACGACCCGAATGGCGGGCAACCTCGGCTTCCAAACCTACCTGGTGTCCGACGCGACCGCGACCTTCGAACGCGCGCATGTTGATGGACGTCCCCGCTCCGCTGAGGAGGTCCATCTCGCTGCGCTTAGCGACATCCACGGTGAGTTTGCGACCGTGGTTGATACCGACCAGATTTTGGCTGCGTGCGACCTCGTTGCAGTCAATGC
>JALYIN010000193.1 GCA_030775765.1 Verrucomicrobiota bacterium | reverse complement strand
AGTTTCGCGTGGATCGTCTCCACGACCAGCACTGGCTGCGAGTCGCGGAAGTAAAACTGCTGCCGAACAAACTTGGTGCTCATCTCCAAGGTCCAATCGAGGTGCTGAATCTGATCGCCGCGAAGATAGACGCCCACGGCAGCTCCGCTGCACGATGGCTCGTCCGTCGGTCCCTCGAAACACGTCAGGCTCTTCTGCCGCGCTGCAAACTCACGCTCAATCGACGACTCCGCGGCCGGTGTGCCATGCGGCGCGACCAGCGTCCCAACGAGGAGCAATATGTGAGCGCGCTTTAACACCTAACGAGAATTAGACGAAAGAGTTTCGTCTAACTCGATATTGGGGTAAGGGGCGAAATTCATCCGGGGCTCCGAGCGGCAGTTTGCCCCGCGCGATGCCGAAGCGCAATGCTCAAGCCCGCGAACACGAGCCGGCGCTGCTCTTTTTTCGCAATCTTTGACAAGGATGCCTTCGCTTTGCGAAGCTGCCCGTCCGGCAAGGTGCAACCATGGCGAGCACGAAAATTCTTATCATCGACGACGAGCAGGACGTGATCGATCTGCTCTCGCTGCATCTGCGCAAGGCCGGGTTCGCTTTGAGCACCGCTACCGATGGGGCGACCGGGCTGCGCCTGGCGCGCGAGGAACCGCCGGGCCTGATCATTCTCGATTTGATGCTGCCGAAGATGCCGGGCCTCGAGATTTGCAAGGTGCTAAAGACCGATGCGGCCACGCGCCAGGTTCCCGTCCTAATGCTGACCGCAAAAGCGGAGGAGATCGATCGGATCGTGGGGCTCGAATTCGGCGCGGATGATTACGTCACAAAACCGTTCAGCCCGCGCGAGCTGGTCCTGCGCGTGAATGCGATTCTGCGCCGCGGCAGGGGCGGGGTCGTCGAGGAAAAGAAACTATCGATCGGAACGATCACGCTCGATCCGGCGCGGCATCAGGTCGACGTCGGCGGCAAGCCGGTGCGGCTGACGAGTGTTGAGTTCAAGCTGCTGAGCATGCTGATGCGACGGCAAGGACGAGTGCAGGAGCGCGACCGGTTGCTCAACGAAGTCTGGGGCTACGAAAGCATCATCGACACCCGCACCGTCGATACTCACGTGCGCCGGCTTCGCAAAAAACTTGGGAAAGCGGCGGACGCGATCGAGACCGTTCGCGGGTTTGGTTATCGCATCCGGGAAGCGAAAAGGTAATGGGATGGATCGCCTTTTACGCGCTCGTTGCAGTCGGGCTGATCGTCGCGCTAGCCGTCTGGCGGAAATGGATCTCGCCCTGGAAAGACGCGCGGGAATTGGCGGACGACATTGTCGAGCAGCGACCGCCGCGAAAATTTCTCATCAGCGGTAATCCCGAGGCGCGGCACGTTGGTCTCGCGCTTGAAAAGCTGATGGATCGCCGAGGCGATCTGGAAAAGCGAGCGCGTGAAAGTGAATCCAGCGCGCAGACGATTCTCGGAGCGATGCCCGATGGCCTCGCCGTAGTGGACGAGCGCCGGATCGTCCAGCTCATGAACCCGGAACTCCGGCGTATCTTCGGCATTGCGGAAAAGATTTCCGGAGGCACCCTCCTTGAACTCGTCCACAACGCGTCCGTCGATCGCCTGGCCATCGAGGCGATCCGCGTGCAGAAACCGCAACGCGATTCAATCGAACTCTCCCGCGGCGGCAGCGAGCCGCGCGAGCTGGAAGTCACCGCAGCCCCGTTCGGCGAAAACTCCCCGGACACAAAAGGCGCCGTCATTCTATTCCGCGACGTCACCCATTTCCGGAAGGTGGAAAAAATGCGGCGCGATTTCGTGGCGAACGTATCCCACGAATTGCGCACCCCGCTTTCGATCTTTCGCGGTTATCTCGAAACCTTGATCGACGATCCGCACCAGCCGCCCGGCGAATTGCTGCGTATCCTCGAGGTCATGGAACGCCACTCCAACCGATTGAATGCCCTGGTGGAAGATGTGCTGAGCCTGGCCCGGCTCGAATCGCCGGGCATGGATCTGACGTTATCCGAAGTCGATTTGCCGGAGCTGTTGCATTCGATCATGCGCGACTGGGAAAAGCGTTTGGCCGCCAAACAGCTTAAGTCTCATCTGAACTTTCCGGGAAATCTGCCGCGGCTGCGCGCTGATGAGACGCGACTCCAGGAGTTGATCTACAACCTGCTCGACAATGCCGTGAAATACTCCAAGCCGGGAGGCACCGTTTCCCTGCGTGCCGAGCCCGCCGGAGATTCCGTCCGGATCAGCGTGGCGGACCAGGGGATGGGGATTCCGGAGACCGATTTGCCCAGAATCTTCGAACGTTTTTATCGCGCCGATAAATCGCGCAGCACCGAGCAC
>JALYIN010000192.1 GCA_030775765.1 Verrucomicrobiota bacterium | reverse complement strand
CATCAGGATGCTGCTCGAAGGGGCGATCAATGCGCTTGGCAAGGTCGGCCTCATGCTCAATGTCCCGCGTAAAGATCTGGCAGGCGTGCTCAGCATTTTGCCTGCGCTGCAAAAGCCGACGATCTCGCAACTGAGCGACGATGCGTGGGTCGCGATCAACACCGTCCTCGATGAAACAACCGTCCGCGCAATCATCCCGCGGCTAAAAGAAGCGGGCGCGACCGGCATCGTGGAGTATCCGCTGAACAAGATCGTCCTCTGAACCGTAGCCGTATGCGATGCAGGATGACTCAAACGGCGCTTTGTAGCTGCGACGCCCTCGCCGCCCTGATCCCGGCGATGAACAACGCGGCGGGGGCGCCGCGTTCATTTCCTGCGACGGGGGCGTCGCAGCTACGGAAGGCGCGCAGCCAATGATCCGAATTCTTCCAGCCTCCAACGCCGGCGAACTGCCCACGCGAAAAGCGGCGCGGCTGCAAGAAGCCGAAGCAGTCGTTAGGCCGATCATCGAAGACGTCCGCGTGCACGGCGATGAAGCGCTCCGGCGTTATGCGCGCGAGCTGGATGGATTTGAGCGCGATTCGTTTGTCGTTCCGCAAGCCGAAATCGCCGAAGCCGCTACGAATCTCCCTCTAGGTTTGCGCGTCGCGATCCAGATCGCCTCCGCAAACATTCGTGCCTTTGCCGAGCTGCAAAAACCGAAGCCGTGGAATGAGGAGATTGCGCGGGGGGTGCGCGTCGGCCAGATCGTTCGCTCGCTCGAGACGGTTTGCGCTTACATTCCCGCGGGCCGCTATCCGCTCATCTCCACGGTGCTGATGACTGTGCTTCCGGCGCAGGTCGCAGGCGTGCCGAACATCTGTATCACCACTCCGAAGCCGTCGCCGGATATCCTCGGTGCGGCCGGCGTGCTCGGAAACGCGCGCGTATTTCTGCTCGGCGGCGCACATGCCATCGCCGCGTTTGCCTTCGGAACCGAAACCGTCCCGCGGGCTGACCGCATCGTTGGTCCCGGCAACATCTACGTCGCCGCCGCGAAGAAATTGCTCGCCGGACAAGTGGGGATCGACTTCCTCGCCGGCCCGACGGAAATCGTCATCATCGCGGAGAGGGGGAACGCGTCCTGGATCGCCGCCGACATGCTCGCGCAAGCGGAACACGACGTGGACGCGTGCGCGATTTTGCTGACCACGTCAAAGTCGCTGGCAAACGAAGTTGCCGCGCAGATTGAAACGCAGCTTCAAATTTTGCCGACGGCGGGAGTCGCGCGCGAAGCGATCGAGAAAAACAGCGCGATCATTTTGGTCGAATCCGCCGACGAAGCACTCGACTGGAGCAATCGTTTCGCACCGGAACATCTCAGCCTTCATGATCCGGCGCTGCTGGAAGGCGTGCGTCACGCCGGCAGCGTTTTCCTCGGGCCGACGAGCACCGAGGCGGCGGGCGATTATGCGAGCGGACCGAATCATGTTTTGCCGACAAGCGGCGTCGCGCGCATTCGCGGTGGACTTTCCGTCGCGGATTTCGTGAAAGTGATTTCGACGCAGGAACTCAGCGCGGACGCGTTGCGAAACCTGACGCCGGCGATCACGACGCTGGCGCGCGCGGAAGGCCTCGAGGCGCACGCACGCTCTGTGGAGGCGCGCTCCGATGCGTGAACCACTTCGGCCGCGCGAAGCGGTGCAACGCATGGCGGAATATCATCCGCCGACAGCCGGTCGCGCGGAAAAATTGCGGCTCGATTTCAACGAGAACATCGTCGGTTGCTCGCCGAAGGTCGCGGAGTTTTTGAAGACGCGAATCAGCGGAGAGCAGCTCGCGATTTATCCCGAATACGTCGAGGCAAAGGCGCGGCTCGCGGCGCATTTCGACGTCGCCGAAAGCGAGATCCTGCTGACCAACGGAACCGATGAAGCCATTCAGGTTCTGATCAACACGTTTGTCGAAGCCGACGCCGAGGTCATTATCCTGCAACCGTCGTATGCGATGTATAAATTTTACGCGGAACTGGCCCCCGCGAAGATTCGCTCGATTCACTACCGCGAAGGCTCACTCGCTTTTCCGCTGGAAGAATTGCTCGCGGGAATTAGCCAGCAGACGCGGGCGATCCTCATCTCAAATCCGAACAACCCGACCGGCACGGCGGTCAAGCTCGACGTCATCGAACAAATCCTTCAACGCGCACCGAACGCAGCCCTGCTGATCGACGAAGCCTATTTTGAGTTTTGCGGCATCTCCGCGCTGCCGCTGCTCGGCGCCTTCCCGAACCTGTTTGTTAGCCGCACCTTTTCGAAAGCGTATGGAATGGCTGGCATGCGTCTCGGCTGCCTCTTTTCCGATGCGCGAAATCTCGAACTGGCGCACAAGGCGCAATCGCCATACAGCGTCAATTCACTCGCCGCGCTGGCCGCGCGTGCAGCGGTCGATGATTGGGATTACCTCGGCGGTTATGTTGAAGAAGTGTTGGCCGCACGAGAGATTCTTTATGCGGAACTTGAGCGACTTGGCGTTCCGCATTACCGCAGCGAAGGCAACTTCGTGCTGATGCGGCTGGGTGATCGCTCGCGCGAAATCTGCGAACAACTGCGCGTGGCAGGTGTGCTCGTGCGCGACCGCAGCTACGAATTGCCGGGCTGCGCGCGGGTGACGGTCGGGACGCGCGAGCAGGTGGCGCGGTTTATCGCCGAACTGTCCCGTGTCTGGACGCGATTATGAAGTCTGTTCTCGTCTTCGATATGGATGGTGTCCTCGCCGATGTTACCGGGTCGTATCTCGCGGCGATTGCGGCCACGGTCAGACATTTCACGAACAATACGCCATCGCTGCGTTTGATCGCCGAATACAAAAACGCCGGCGGCTGGAATAACGATTGGGCGCTCGCGCAAAAACTCATCCTCGACACGACGAAACTCGACGTCCCGTATAAGGAGGTCGTGAAAGTTTTCCAATTGTATTTTCTTGGCGCAAACAACGACGGCTTGATTACGCGCGAGGCCTGGATTCCGGTCGATGGATTGCTGAACCGTCTCGCCGCGAAACACGCGCTTGCCATCTTCACCGGCCGTCCGCGCGAGGAGGTCGATCTTACGCTAACTCGTTTTGCGCCGAAGGTGCGCTGGGCCAGCATCATTGCCGACACTGATGTGGCGAACGCGAAACCTGCACCCGACGGATTGCACATGATCGCGGTGGCGCATTCCGGAAACGCTCTGACTTATGTGGGCGATAATGTGGATGACGCACGCAGCGCGCGCGCCGCCGGCGTGCGTTTCATTGGCGTCGCGGACGCGGACGGCGAGCCGATTCTGAAGCGCGAGGGTGCTTCTGCTGTGGTGCGAAACGTCAACGAACTCGAGGCGATACTCTGATGCGCAAAGCGACTATCCGACGGAACACGACGGAGACGCAGATCAGCGGCCGGCTCGTGGTCGAGGGCACCGGGAAGTACGAAATCTCCACCGGCATTCGGTTTCTTGACCACATGCTGGAGTTGTTTGCGAAACATGGCGCATTTGATCTCGCGCTCTCGGCGCGCGGCGATCTCGAGGTCGATCAGCATCACACCGTCGAAGATGTGGGCATCGTGCTCGGTCAGCTTTTCGCGAAGGCGCTTGGCAAACGCATCGGCATCAATCGCGCCGGTTATTTTCTGCAACCGATGGATGAGACGCTCGCCGTTGCAGCGGTTGATCTCGGGGGGCGCTTCGCGTTGGCCTACGATGATCGTGTGAAGGTGCGCGAGGTTGGCGGGCTGCAGGTGGAACTGCTGCCCGATTTCTTCGAGGCGTTCGCGCAGCATGCGAAAGCGAACTTGCATGTAAAGGTGATGTACGGCCGATCGAGCCATCATAAAATCGAGGCGATCTTCAAGTGTTTCGCGCGCGCGCTGCGTTACGCCTGCGCGACTGATGAACGCCTCAGGACGCAGTTGCCGTCGACCAAAGGACTGCTGTGATTGCGATCGTCGATTATGGCGCGGGCAATCTGCGCTCGGTGCAAAATGCGTTCGAAAAAGTGGGCGCGCAGTATGAACTGGTAGGCGATGGAGAAGGGCTGCGGCGCGCGTCGAAGATCGTCCTGCCGGGCGTCGGTCATTTCGGGCAGATGATGCGTGCGCTCGATGCGCTCGACGTTCGCGGAGAGATCAAGCAACGCATCGCGGAGGGCGTTCCTTTCCTCGGCGTGTGTCTTGGTTTACAGGCACTTTTCGAATGGAGTGAAGAATCGCCAGAGACGCCGGGTCTCGGGATTTTTCGTGGACGCGTCGAGCGCTTCGCGGCAGACGCCCGCGTGCCGCATATGGGCTGGAACAAGCTTGAAGCAGTGAAGCCATCGCGGCTCTTCGCGAAAGACGAGGCCGAGCAGCATGTTTACTTCGCGCACAGTTATTATGCGCCGGTCTGCGATGAGACTGCGGTGGTTTGCCATTACTCGCGTTCGTTCACCGCCGCGCTGGAAAGTGGAAACTGTTTTGGGGTGCAATTTCATCCCGAGAAATCTGGCGCGGTCGGGCTCGAGATTGTCCGGCGATTTGCGGATCTGTGATGCTGGCTAAACGCATCATTCCCTGTCTCGACGTCAGCCGCGGGCGCGTGGTCAAGGGGGTGAACTTTGTCGAGTTGCGCGATGCGGGCGATCCGGTCGAGCTAGCGCAACGGTACAACGAGCAATCGGCGGATGAGATTGTGTTTCTCGATATCACAGCTTCGAGCGATGAGCGCGCGACGATGGCCGATGTAGTGCAACGCGCCGCGCGCGCGATTTTCGTGCCGCTCACCGTGGGCGGGGGCATTCGCTCGGTCGCGGATGCGCGGCGTGTCCTGAGGGCCGGCGCGGATAAGGTGAGCGTGAACACGGCGGCGGTGCGGCGTCCGGAATTGATCAGCGAACTGAGTGAAGCATTTGGCGCGCAAGCGGTCGTGCTCGCGATCGATGCGCGGCGAGCTGGCCCGCAGCGGTGGAGTGTTTTCACCAAAGGCGGGCGCGTCGATGAAGGAATCGATGCGATCGATTGGGCGCGCCGCGGCGAACAACTCGGCGCGGGCGAAATCCTGCTAACCTCGATGGACACCGACGGGGTCCAAACCGGGTTCGATTGTGAGCTAACGCGAACCGTTTCGCGGGCGGTTAATATTCCGGTGATCGCGTCCGGCGGAGCGGGCAAGCCGGACGATTTCGTGCGCGTGTTTGAGGAAGGCGAAGCGGCCGCCGCGCTGGCCGCTTCCATTTTTCATTACGGCGCCTTCACCGTGAACGATCTAAAGAAACATCTCGCGGCCCACGGAATCGCGGTCCGCCTAACGAGGACATGATTATCCCGTGCATCGATCTGCTGGGCGGCGCGGTCGTGCAACTTGTGCAAGGCCGCGAGAAAGCACTCGATGCGGGACCGATTGAGGCGGTGCTGGAAAAGTTCGCGGCGTTTCCCGTGATTCAGGTCATCGATCTGGACGCGGCGATCGGCACGGGGTCTAACGAGCACAGCGTCGAGCGACTCGCGTCGCAACGTCGGGTCCGCGTGGGTGGGGGAATTCGCACCGTCGAAAAGGCGCAGCGGCTTCTCGATTGCGGTGCGGAGAAAGTGATTGTGGGCACATCAGCGTTCCGACCGGATGGAGTGAATCACGAATTTCTCCGGAACCTCGCGGCGACGATTCCGACAGAAGCAATCCTGCTTGCGCTCGATTCCCGCGGTGGTCGCATCGTTGTGAAAGGTTGGCGGGATTCGCTGAACATTTCGGCTCTCGAAGTGATCCGTGAAATCGAGCCGTACTGTGGCGGCTGTCTTTGTACCTATGTCGATAAAGAAGGCATGATGCAGGGAACGGATTTGGGATGGTTTCGAAGTCTGCGGGCCACGACCTCACTCGAGATCACGGCCGCCGGCGGCATCACCACCTACGAGGAGGTCACGGCGTTGCAGGCGATGGACGTGCACGTCGGGCTCGGGATGGCCATCTACACTGGGCGCCTCGACCTGGCGCGGCTTGCCCGTATGAGTTCGTGAAAAGCGCCTCACACGAAGGGCACAAAGGAGCACAAAGTTAAAGATCGAAACGGGAAGCTTCCTTTGAGTCCTTTGTGGACGTTGTGTGAGATGCCTTTTTGATTGATCGTCTTTTCCTGTGAAGCCAAAGCCCCTCAAGATTCGCTCGGTTGCTATCGGTGGCGGGAAGCCGGCCTTTATCCTTGGGCCGTGCGTGATTGAGTCGGAGAAGTTTGTCTGGCGGATGGCGCGGCGAATCGCGGAAATCTGCAAGGCGGAATCGGTCCCATTCATTTTTAAGGCGTCGTACGACAAGGCGAACCGCACGTCGGTCCGGTCGTATCGCGGCATTGGGGTCGAGGGAGGCTGCGAAATCCTGGCAGCCATCGGCGCAGAATTGAAGGTGCCCGTCACGACCGATGTGCATTCGCCGGCGGAAGCAGAGATCGCGGGCCATGTCATCGACGTGTTGCAGATCCCGGCGTTCCTCTGCCGGCAAACAGATTTGCTCGAGGCAGCCGCTGCAACCGGCCGCGTGATCAATGTGAAGAAAGGCCAGTTC
>JALYIN010000191.1 GCA_030775765.1 Verrucomicrobiota bacterium | reverse complement strand
GTCAGACGCGATCTAAAAGGGCAGTCTGTGATTTTCGGCACCAGAGGGAAGTGAGAATTAAGAATCAAGAAGGCGATCCGAAGCCAGTGACAAGTGACCAGCGCGACTTCGACGCGATCACATTCGTTCCTGTTTTGATGCGTTCCTGATTCGGCCAAAGTCTGCCGCTAAAGCGATGCGGACTACCGAGCGTCGCACGAAGGCCCGCTTATCTGCGGCAGGGCTGGAAGGATTAGCGAGTTCGGAGTCGCCAGCGCACGCCTGTGAAGTAGACGAGGTAGTAACCGACGACGACCGCGCCGACTGCCATCGACCCGGGGACTCCGGCGGATGCGAGCCACGAGGCATCCGGTCCGGTAACGCGCCACGCGTGCCAGATTCGCCAGAGACCATAAAGCAGGCGCGCGCCAACAGCGAGAGTGAGAAGAAGGACCAGCCAGCGGTTCGGGGTGTAATACAAAGCGCGATAAGTTGGTTCCCAACGCGTGAGCCAAAGACCGAACAAGCCGAGAAGCACACCGGCGACGAAACCGATGAGCGAATAACGGAATGTGTTTGGCACCCAGAAGTTCGTAATCGCAGCTGCCCACAGGAAGAGGAGGGCAGACGTTAACAACGAAAAGAGGTTGAGGCTCGCGACCCAACGCCGGGCGGGGCGTCGCGCCGTTCCGATCCGGTAACGCGCGACGAGCAACAATGGCGTCGAAAGGATGAGCACGAAGACCAGGAGCAACGCGGCCAGGAAGGGAATAAGCGGCACACCGGGAACCTAGCGTGGCGATGGTTGCGGAGCGAGGCGCGGATTATCAGCTTCTCCAGACCGGTTGCGACGGACAATCTTTGGACGATGACCGCGCCGAACACTTACTCGTCACGCTGGTTTGAGTCCTTTCACGTGGGCATCGCGGAGACGCGTACGGAAAAAGAGGTGGCGTTTATCTGCGCGTGGGCGCCCCAGCCGCAGTTTCGGAAGGTCCTGGATATTTGCTGCGGGATGGGACGCCATGCGAGGGCGCTTGCTCAACGCGGTTACGCAGTAACAGGGATTGAACGTGATCCGGCGGCAATCGCGAGAGCGCGCGAGCTAGGGGGAGGTCCGGTTTATGTCGAGGCGGACGTCCAGGTCTATCAACCGGGGACAGAGAACTACGATCTCGCCATCGTGATGTCGCAAAGCTTCGGCCATTTCGACGCGGCCGCGAACCGCGATCTGTTGCAGCGGCTGGCGAACGGCATTCGAGACGGTGGACGAATCATTCTCGATCTTTGGAACCCCGATTTCTTCGCGGCCCACCAAGGAGAGCGATCGTTACAAACACCATCCGGTCTTGTGCACGAAACAAAGCGGGTAGAAGACGATCGACTCTTTGTGCGGCTCGACTATCCCGGTGGCGGCCAGGATGACTTCGAGTGGCAACTCTTCACGGTCCCGGAAATGGGCGCGACGGCTGGGTCAGTCAGGCTGCACCTAACGATCGCCTGCACGGACTTCGAGGCAGCGAGCAAGCCGAGTCCCGAGAATCCGCGGATTCAATTCGTCCTGCAAAAATGAAAAAGCCAGAACTGCTCATCGTTCTGCTTGCTTCGCATGGCTTCTTGTTTGATCGGGCGCGCAGGGCTCCGGTTTCCCTAAGCCGCCGAAGTCCGCCGCCTCGCGCGAGGAACTCGTGAAACATTTCGGCACGACAATCGGATTTGGAGAGGTGGTGAAATGGGATTTCACAACCGCTGGCCGGGAACTGATCATCTTCTCGTATGGCCCTTATTCAGGTAGAGCCGCCTGCTACGTGCATGCGTACTACCACAATCGCGCGCAGCAGGCGTGGGTCTTATTCGTCGACCAATTCATTGAGCCGGCGATCAAACTTTCCGCGGAGATTTCCGACGACGACCACTTACTTGTTCTCAAAGACAAGAAGGGCAAAGTTTTCGAGAAGCAATCCATCCAGTCATTGCCCAGGTAGGCGAAATTCTCACGTCGTGCTGGAAATCCAGGACGCGATAGGCGAAGTGGAGCACACATGAAAAGATGGTTGTGTTTCGTGTCCTTTCTTGCCTCGACCGCGATTGCCGCCCCGGTGAATCCAAACGCGATTCGAGCCGCGGCGGCTTATTCGAGGAGTGCGGGCGGGACATCGTTCCTGGCGTTGCAAAACGGGCAGACCTTGCTGGAGCAATCGGCGGGAGAACCGCACAAGATCTATAGTGGGACGAAGGCTTTCTGGGGATTAGCGGCGCTGGCCGCAGTGGAAGATGGATTGCTGAGTCTGGACGAGCGCGTTGCCGAAACGATTCCTGCCTGGCAGGCCGACCCGCGCAAAGCACGCGTGACGATTCGGCAACTCCTGGATTTCTCCTGCGGACTCGAGCCTGTCTTTTCGCTTCACAACGAGAACCCTGGCGATCGCGACAGCATCGCGATAAGGGCGCCCCTGGTCGCGAGTCCGGGAAGCGCTTTCATTTATGGGCCGAGTGCGCTTCAAGTCTTTCACGCGGTGTTGAAAGAAAAGCTTAAAGGCGAATCGCCGACTCATTACCTGGAGCGACGAGTTCTGCATCGCCTGGGCCTCGGCTCGCAACGTTATCTGACCGACAGTGCGGGGAATCCGTTGC
>JALYIN010000190.1 GCA_030775765.1 Verrucomicrobiota bacterium | reverse complement strand
CGGATTCGATTTCTCAACGTGGCATCAACGAGATGGCGCGCGATGGCGCGTTCGACGTTTCCACGCAGACGGGAATGAGCGAAGCGGCGCTGATCGAAATAATCCCGGAGTTCAGCGGCATCGTTGTGCGCAGCCAAACGAAAGTAACCGCGGCCGTCGTGAATGCCGGGACGCGGCTGCGCGTGATCGGACGCGCCGGGGTCGGCGTGGACAACGTGGATGTGGAAGCAGCGACGCGGCGCGGCATAATCGTGATGAACGCACCGGGCGGCAACACGATTTCCACGGCGGAACACGCCTTCTCGCTCCTGCTCTGCGCGGCGCGGAAAATCCCGCAGGCGGACACGCTCCTTCGCGGTGGAAAATGGGACCGGAAAAATCTCGAAGGTGTCGAGCTGTTCAACAAAACGCTCGGCGTGATCGGCATGGGCCGGATCGGGAGCGAGCTAAGCCGCCGCGCGATCGCTTTCGGCATGAGGGTAATGGCGTTCGATCCCTATCTTTCCGCGACGCGCGCGCGGACTTTACAGGTCGAGCTGGTGGACGAGCTCGATGATCTCCTGACCGGCGCGGATTTCATCACCTTGCATACGCCGCTCACCGCGCAGACCCATCACCTGCTCGACGCGGCGCGCCTGGCGAAAACGAAACGCGGCGTGCGGGTGATCAACTGCGCCCGCGGCGGACTTGTCGATGAAGCAGCGCTCGCTGATGCCTTGCGCTCCGGCCACGTCGCCGCCGCCGCGCTCGATGTTTTCGAAACAGAACCGTTGCCCGCGGACTCGCGGTTGCGCGATGTGCCCAACCTTGTGCTCACACCGCATCTCGGCGCGTCCACGGCGGAGGCCCAGGAAAGTGTTGGGATCGAGATCGCGCAATCGATTCGGGCCGCTTTGCTCGAAGGAACCATTCGCAACGCGGTGAACATGCCGAACCTCGACGCCAAGACGCTCGCTGTCGTCGGCCCTCATCTTCGCTTCGGGGAAAAGCTCGCGCGTTTCCTGTTTCAACTCGCGCCGAGGCGGGTCGAGAGCTTGAACATCAACTACAGCGGCAAAGTGAACGAAGTCGATACGACCGCGATCACTCGCTCGGTCCTGAAAGGTTTCCTTCAGGGCGCGGGCGGCAGCGAGATCAACGAAGTGAACGCGCCGGCGTTCGCCGAAAGTCTCGGCCTCAAAATTACCGAGAGCCGTTTGAGCGCGGCCGGTGATTACACCGATCTGCTCGAGCTTTCCGCCGTAGCCGAAGGCAAAACCGTTTCCGTGGCCGGCGCGTTTTTCGGCGCCACCCCTCGAATCGTGAACGTGAACAGCCGCCACGTCGAAGCGCGTCCACATGGTGTCGTGCTCGTGCTCGAAAACACCGACCGCCCCGGCATCGTCGGGCGCATCGGCACGCTCCTCGGCGATCACGGCGTCAACATCGCCACCATGTCATTGAGCCGCAACCAGGCCGGCGGCACTGCGTTGACCGTACTCAATCTGGATACCGCTCCGGATTCCGCGTTGCTCGAAAAGATCCGCGCGAGCGAAGACATCAAGTCGGCGCAGGTGATCGAGCTGTAGGACTTTCAACCTCCTGCACCTGCTCATGATCACGCTCCTGACCCTTTGCTGGAGCGAAGCTCGGTCAGGATCATGATTATGAACAGGAGGAAACAGTCGCATTTCGCCATTGACCCGTCGAAGGAAGGCTCCACAATTATCGCCATGGACTTTAGCGCTCATTCAATCATTTGGGTCTTATTCGCCGGCCTCGTCATCGGCGCCATCGCCAAGCTTCTAATGCCGGGGCGCGATGCCGGCGGGTGCATCATCACCATGCTCCTGGGCGTCGCGGGCGCTTTCGTCGGCACGTGGCTCGGCAAAATGTTTACCGGAAACGAGAACTACACGGCGCACTGGATCATGTCCATCGTAGGCGCGATGCTGCTTCTGTTTCTCTACCGGATGATCGCCGGCCGGCGAAGTTAAGGCTCTGAACCGGAGGCGGCACGCGCTCCTGCCGCGGACACGGCTGGAATCTGGCATCCCTCAACGGCCTGAGGGGAGGCCCCCTCCGATGAAACTCGGGATGACATGAAGCTTTCCTCTCCCTGTGCCACAATGCGGTCGCATGCCGCGGCCCAGTAGACTTTTGATCCTCGCTGCGTTCGCGGCGCTCTACGTGATTTGGGGCTCGACCTACCTCGCGATCCTCTTCGCGATCGAAACAATTCCGCCGCTGCTCATGGCGGGGACCCGTTTTCTTCTCGCCGGCTTCATCATGTATGCGATCGCGCGTGCACAGGGCGCGCCCCATGGTTCGCTCGCGAATTGGCGCACGGCGCTGATCATCGGCGCCTGCCTTTTGCTAGGCGGAAACGGCGGCGTCACCCTTGCCGAGCAATACGTTCCCTCCGGCCTCGCTTCCGTCATGGTCGCCACGGTCCCGATCTACATCGCGCTCCTCGCCTGGTGGAGCGGCATCGCTCCGCGACCGACGCCGATCGTCTGGCTCGGCCTGGCCGGAGGTTTCGCCGGCGTGGCTATTCTGCTCGGACCGGCTTTGCATTTTTCACCTGACGAAAGCAAGCACCCGGGGATCGGCATGATCATCCTGCTCTTTTCTTCTTTCATCTGGTCCGCCGGCTCGATCTATTCGCGCAAAGCGAAAAGCGCGTCCCCGCCACTTCTCCTCGCCGGCCAGCAGATGATCTGCGGCGGCGGCCTCCTCGCCCTGGTGGGATGGTTAATGGGGGAGCATCACCGCTTCGACGCCAGCCGGGTCAGCCTGCTTTCGATCGGGGCCTTCGCGTATCTCGTCATCGTCGGCGCGCTCGTCGGCTATACCGCTTACATTTTTTTGCTGCGACATTGCGATCCGGCCAAGGTCGCGACCTACGCCTACGTGAATCCGATCGTTGCCGTTCTCCTCGGCGCCCTTTTCGCCGGAGAAACCCTGACCGCGCGCACCGTGCTCGCGGCCGGGTTGATCATCGGCTCGGTCGCGTTGGTGATCACTGTGCAGCAGGCGAAATCCAAGACAATCCCCGCGGACCTGGCCTGCGCGCCAGCCGATTAAATTTGGTGGAGGTAAGGGGATTCGAACCCCTGACCTTCTCATTGCGAACGACGCGCTCCACCTCATCTGCCGTCATCTCAAAGTCGCTGCTCCGGTGAAGTTTACCTGGCGAGAATGCCTCGCGGTGATTCGCCAAAGTCCACCCGTTTTGCACCCCCCGACAGTTTTCGGAGAGTCCAGTCGTTTCTCCTGCTGACTCGCAAGATATGTCTTTCGTAAGCCGAACAACTACGATGTGGCAGCCGACTGACACTAAGGCGACATTCGATTGCGCAATCGCTGAATGATCGCTCTAATGCGCTTAGTGTCGCTGGTACTGTCCCATGTCGGCTGACGCTTGGTCGCAGATTTGGGAACCGGGTATCGGCCACGCCATACGATGATCGCTTCGAGGCGCGTCAGCAGACTTTCGTCCCCAGCGGTCAAACTGATACTAGTGAGCTTCGTCAATTCGAGAACATTATGGTTGAAACGTGGCGGGAGCTTTCCACCCGCGACAAGTTCACGCTCTGCGGGGCTCAACATTGTTGCGAGGTATCCCTTGCACAGGTTCTCGACTGCGTAACCACCGAGCAGCATGTAGACGAGTAGACCTCCATCGTCGATTTCCCCCCACGCCTTGCCTTCGCTTTCCCTCATCAACCGACACCACGTTTCGAGCCGCGGCTCCAGAACACTCATCGCGGACGTCATACGATCGGCAGCCTCGATCCATGTCCTACTTTGGAGAAGATCGCGCGAGTAGATCGCTTTTCGGAGAGCCTCGTCGGGGTGGGCATCTTTGATGGACATAAGTTAACGGACTATTCGACACGGTCTCTTCAAGCGCCAACTGTGCGTGGAAAGCCGTTTGGTACTCAAGACTCCGCAAAATGCGGCCGGCCGAAAATATTTATTCGTTGTCATTCGGTCCTGCTCAGTCGCGCAGAGTCCTGGAAAGTCCAGACAGGTCGCAGTTGTCGAAAGAATCGTGCGGCCGGAGCAATTTGCACTCGCAAAAACGGGCCTGATAGTGCGCCGTCATGAGGTCAACCGTGATCAAATTCTCGGGGTCTGGCTCGACGCGATCCCGCATGAAAAACACTTTCGCTATGAAACGCGTGTCGGCGCGCTACACGAAGGTTCCCCACGTTCCAGGACTTTATCGCCAGGTTGTTTCGGGCCGCTACTACGGCGTCAAAAAATTGCATGGCCGCCGGAGAGAACGTTCGCTCCGAACAGCGGATCGCAAGATTGCGGAACGCCGTCTGCGCGATTGGGTCGCCAACCTCCATCGCACCGATCGTGAGAAAGAGCCGCACGAGATTTCAGCAACTCATTGCCACATTCGTTGCGGCGAATCGCGGAAAATCGAAGAGTACGCAGACGTCCCACCGTTCGATCATCAAGCGGTTGGGTAAGACATGGCGGTTCGGCCTGGACATAGAGGTGCGAGAGATTCGCCCTTCGCACTTAGATGAATGGCTCGCTCTGCAAGAGGCGCGACTAAAAAATACCAGCTACAATCGGTACGCGGGTTGCATAAAGCAGATGTTCGACATCGCGGTGAATGATCGAATCATTGCGGAGTCACCGTTCGCGAAGGTAAAGACCCGCTGGAAGAAGCCGCAAAGCCCGACGCGTTTGGTCCCAACTGCGGAGCAATTCCACGCAATTGTGCAGTCGATCCGAAGTCAAAAATTTACTGACCACGCGAGCGACAGC
>JALYIN010000189.1 GCA_030775765.1 Verrucomicrobiota bacterium | reverse complement strand
AATCTAGCGCCGACGCCGGAAGTGCATGGCCCGAAGTTCTTTGCCAGTTATCTTCGCGCCGGCTCGAGGTGGGATAAGTAATTTCGGGCGACGCAGGTTCCCCACGTCACCGGCTAGAACGATGGCGTTGCGTTCGCCTCCCGGGCTATCCAACACGCGCACCTTCCGGCCTTGTTCCTTGAATCCCGCCGCAATCCTGTCGGCCGTCGGATCTGATTTCCGGTCCAGGCAAACATTGACCAGGGCAACGCCGTCTTTTCGGAGACAGCGGACGACCGCTTCAAAGAATGCCGCGCCTTTCAAATGGTCGGGAATATTCTCTCCCGTAAAAGCATCAATGATGACGACGTCATAGCGCCGTCGCGTTTTTTGCAGGAACGCCAGTCCGTCACCGACATGACACGCGACATTCCGGGGCAGGCCGAAATAACGCTGGGACAGCGCAAATGAGACCGGGTCGATCTCAACAATCGAAACCTGCCGGTTTGCGCGGGCGAGCATGCTGCCCAGAGTGCCGCCGCCGCAGCCGATCATGAGAACTTTTCTCCCGCGCCGTTGCAGGGCCAATCCATAGAGCGCATGGATGTGCGCATCCAGGCTGACGCCGTTGCAGTCGGAGGTGCTTTGATTGCCGCCCTTCTGCGCGTAGGTCAGCGTGCGGCTTCTTTTTCGGAAGCGAAGGGTGATGACACCGTATTCTGAAGCGTGCTTGAGCGGTGGCGGACGCATTAGACAAGTGTTCTTGCGTCGAGAGCGCGCCTCTGCCGAACCGTGTCAGCTCTTCAGCGCAACTTCGAACGGCGCGCCGGTCTTGGCGCGGATGTCGTCCTCCGTGACACCGGGATGCAGCTCGGTGAGAACGAGCCCGCCGCCTTGCTTCACCTCGAACACGCAGAGATCGGTGATGATGAGATTCACCACTCCTAGGCCCGTGATGGGGAGCGTACATTCTTTTAAAATCTTCGAGCTGCCGTCCTTGGCGCAGTGCTCCAGCACCGCCACCACGCGCTTCACGCCAGCGACGAGATCCATCGCGCCGCCGGGTCCCTTGACCATTTTGCCGGGAACCATCCAATTCGCGATGTCGCCTTTGTCCGTGACCTCGAAGGCGCCAAGAATTGCGAGATCGATGTGGCCGCCGCGAATCATCGTGAAGGAGTCGGCGCTCGAGAAAAACGCGGAGCCGGGCATGGTCGTGATGGTCTGCTTGCCGGCGTTGATCAGGTCGGCGTCCACTCGGTCGTCGGTCGGGAACGGACCGATGCCGAGCAGGCCGTTCTCGGATTGCAGCGTGACGCTCATCCCTTCGGGAATGTAATTCGCCACGAGCGTCGGAATGCCGATGCCGAGATTGACGTAGTAACCGTCGCGCAATTCTTTTGCCGCGCGCTTCGCCATCAAATCGCGGATCGGATTTTCTTTTTTCGCGGCGGTGCTGCCTTGCACGGTGCGGAACTCGATTCGCTTTTCGTAGCTCGGGCCCTGGATGATGCGATCAACAAAAATACCCGGTGTGTGGATTTGATCGGGATCGAGTTCGCCGACATCGACGAGCTGCTCGACTTCAGCCACGCAGACCTGGCCGCAACTCGCGATCATCGGGTTGAAATTCCGAGATGTTTTCCGAAAAATGAGGTTACCAGACTTGTCGCCTTTCCACGCCTTCACCAGCGAGACCTCGGCTTTGATGCCGGGTTCGAGCACGTAATCCTTTCCGTCGAAAACTTTTGTGTCCTTGCCCTCGGTCAGCTTGGTGCCGAAACCGGTACGCGTGTAGAATCCCGGGATGCCCGCGCCGCCCGCGCGCAATCGCTCGGCCAATGTTCCCTGCGGGATGAGCTCAAGGTCGAGTTCGCCGCTGAGCACCTGGCGCTCGAATTCCTTGTTCTCGCCGACGTAGGAAGCCATGACCTTTTTCACCTGCCGCGTGGTGAGCAGCACGCCCATGCCGAATCCATCCACGCCCGCGTTGTTCCCGACAATGGTGAGGCCTTTCACCCCGCTGGCATGCAGCGCGGCGATGAGATTCTCCGGAATGCCGCATAGCCCGAATCCGCCTGCGGCGATCGTCATTTCGTCGTGCAGCAGGCCGGCCAGCGCGGCCGTCGCGTCAGGGTAAACTTTGCTCATGCGGAGAGATTAACCATGGCGAACCCGAATGCGAGCGAGATGGCGCGGAGGTTGCCGTGCGGCGATTAATCGCCAGATTGCAGCTTCACTTTTTCCAATGACTACGACACTCGCTCATCAACTTTCCAACTTCGCCTGCTCCCTCGAATTCGACGATCTCTCCAGCAATGTCGTCCACGAGGTAAAGCGCCGGGTAATCGACTCGCTCGGCTGCGCGCTCGGAGCCTGGAATGAAGAGCCGTGCACGATTGCGCGCACAGTCGCTTCGGATTTCAGCGCGAAGAATGGCGCGACGGTCATCGGGACCAAGCACAAAGCGCCGCCGGATTGGGCCGCCTTCGCGAACGGCTGTTGCATTCGCTATTTCGATTACAACGACACCTATCTCTCGAAGGAACCGGCGCACCCCAGCGATAACTTCGCGGCGGTCCTCGCGATCGGCGAGAGTGTGGGCGCGACCGGAAAAGAAATTATCACCGCGGCCGCGATCGCTTACGAAGTACAATGTCGCCTCTGCGATGCCGCGAGCATCCGCGCCCGGGGATGGGATCATCCGACCTACGGCGCGTTTTCGACGGCGCTCGCCTGCGCGAAACTGATGCGGCTCGACGCGGAGCGGACGCGCCACGCAGTGAACATCGCCGGTGTGGCCGGCATGGGAATGCGGCAATCGCGGATAGGGGAGTTGTCGCATTGGAAAGGTGTGGCGTTCGCGAATGCGGCGCGGCACGGTGTTTATTCCGCGCTCCTCGCGCGTGCGGGGATGACCGGACCGGCTCCGATTTTCGAAGGCCAGATGGGGTTCGAAAAGCAACTCGGTGTCTCGTTAGGCGACCTCAGTAAAATCTTCACCAAGACCTCCGAAGCGATGCCGGGCGAAGGCCCCGCCTCAATGATCCTGAAGACGAGCATCAAATATTGGCCGGCGGAATATCACAGCCAGAGCGCGATCGAAGCGGCATTGCATTTGCGAAACCAGATCGCGGACCTTTCGGAGATCAAAACGGTCGTGATCGAAAGTCACGATGCGTCGGTCGATATCATCGGGAGCGAGCCGGAGAAGTGGCATCCGCAACAGCGCGAGACGGCGGACCACAGTTTGCCCTACATCACGGCGGTGGCGTTGATCGATGGCGAGGTGACGGACAGACAATTCGCGCCGGAGCGGTTCACCGAGACCGGCATCGTCTCGTTCCTGCAGGGCGTGAAGGTTGAGCGAAACGACGAACTGACCGCGCTCTATGCCGAGGCCGTGGCGAACATCGTGCACGTCAACCTGGCCGACGGCCGCACGCTGACCAAGCGCGTCGATTACCCGTTAGGCAATGCGAAGAACAGGCTGAAAGACTCCGAGCTCGAAGGGAAATTCCTGAATCTCGCGGCGCCAAAACTTGGGAAGGAAGGCGCGGATCGCGTGATGAAAATTACCTGGGAGTTGGACAAAGCGGCCGATGTGACCAAGCTGATGACAGCGCTGGAGATTCCGGCCTAACCAATGCAAGAACGCTCGCCCGCTGCTCAACTTCGCGCGCTCCTCCACGCCGACTGCGTGCCGATGCCCGGAGTTTTCAATGCGTCGATGGGGCGGATGGTCGAGCGCGCAGGTTTCCCGGCGGTCTACATCAGCGGCGCCGGTTTGTGCAACGCGACGGCCGGCGTGCCGGACATTGGTTTGTTGACGCTGACCGAGGTGGCGCAGCTCGCGGGCTACGTGGCGCGAGCGGTAAAAATTCCCGCGATCGTCGATGCGGATACTGGTTTCGGCGGCGCGGAAAACGCGGCGCGGACGATCGAGGAATTTGAGCGAGCGGGATTGGCTGGTTGCCACATCGAAGATCAGGAATTTCCAAAACGTTGCGGTCATCTCGCAGGCAAGACTCTGGTTTCCACGGAGGACATGAACGCGAAACTGAGCGCGGCCGCGGCGGCGCGCCGTGATCCTGATTTTCTCTTGATCGCGCGCACTGACGCCCGCGCGGTGGAGAGTTTCGACCAGGCCGTGGAACGCGCGAAGAGTTATCTCGCCGCCGGTGCGGATGCGATTTTTCCCGAAGCGCTGCAGGGCAAGGAAGAATTCCGCGACTTTGCGAAGGCGGTCGATGCTCCGCTCCTGGCGAACATGACCGAATTCGGCAAGAGCCCGCTCTTGTCGCTCGAGGAATTGAGTGATCTCGGCTATCGTATGGTCATCTATCCGCAGACGGCGTTCCGCGTTTCCATGTTTGCAGCCGGCCAGATGCTGCGCGATTTGAAGAAGACTGGGACGCAGGAAAGCTGGCTCGATCGCATGCAGACGCGCCAGGAGCTTTACGACCTGCTAGAGTACGACCCGACGAAGTAGAAAGAAACGCTATGAGCACAGAAACCAAACCAGCTTACAGTCCCGGGCTCGCCGGGGTCGTTGCGGGAGAGACAGAAATCTGTTGGGTCGATCCGAACGCGGGCTTGATGTATCGGGGCTACGACATCCACGAGATGGCGAGCAAAGCGAACTTCGAGGAAGTCGCTTATCTTTTGCTCAACGGCGAGCTGCCGAGCGTCGAACAACTCGCGGCGTTTTCAAAAGCGCTCGCGGCCGAGCGCGCGTTGCCCGAGCCGGTGATCGAAATGTTGCGGCTCATGCCGAAGAACACGCACCCGATGGATATGCTGCGCACCGGCGTGTCGATGCTGGCGCCGTTCGATCCCGATCTCAACGATCATTCGCATGCGGCGAACGTGCGCAAAGCAATCCGCCTCATCGCGCGCGTCTCGAGCCTCATCACCGACGGCTGGCGGATTTCCAAGGGCCAGGAACTCATTGCCGACAAACCGGACCTCACCCATGCCGGCAATTTTTTCTATAAGCTCACCGGGGCCGTACCGCAGGCGTGGCAAATCCGGATGCTCGACACGATTTACATTCTTTACGCGGACCACGAGTTTAACGCCTCTACTTTCGCGGCGCGCGTGACGGCTTCGACCCTGGCGGACATGTATGCCGCCGCCACTTCCGCCTGCGGAACATTGAAGGGCCCGCTCCACGGCGGCGCGAACGAGGAATCGATGAAGATGCTCGATGAAATCGGCACGGCGGATCGCGCGGAGAAGTGGATGATGGATGCGCTGGCCGAAAAGAAAAGGATCATGGGCTTCGGTCATCGCGTTTACAAAGCAGGTGATTCGCGAGTGCCGATTATGCGGGAAATCGCGCGCGATCTGGGGAAACGACTGGGCAAGGAACAGTGGGTGCCGATTTGCGAAAACCTCGAGAAAACGATGGAGCGCGAGAAGCATCTTTGCGCCAACGTCGATCTCTACGCGGCGCCGGTCTTCACCATGTTCAAGTTTCCGCCGGAACTGAACACGCCGATCTTTGCCGTCTCGCGCGTAGCGGGCTGGGCCGCGCACGTCATCGAGCAGCACGATCACAATCGCCTCATCCGTCCGCGCTCGCTCTATACCGGTCCGGCGTTGCGACCGTATCCCGGCTCGGCCGCCAACGGAGCCTAACGAGCGATGGCGGCCGCGGGATCGCAATCGCTCCAGGAAAAATACGCGCCGAAGAACGCATGCTTCGGTTGCGGGCCGGCGAATTCGGATGGACTCCACATTCGCAGTTTCCCGGATGGCGAGGAAGTGGTGGCGGAATGGAAACCGGAAACGCGCTACGAAGCTTTCCCCGGCGTTCTGAATGGCGGTATCATCGGCGCACTGCTCGATTGCCACTGCAATTGGACCGCGGCCTTCTACCTAATGAACAAGGCCGGCGCGGACCGCACTCCCTGCACCGTCACCGCGGACTACGCGATCAAACTCCTTCGTCCCACGCCGACGAATGGACCGGTTTTTCTCTCGGCCAAAGTCGTCGAATCAACCGGCGATCGCGCGACAGTGGAGGGAACTCTGAGCGGCGGCGGAAAAGTTTGCGCGACCTGTCGCGGGACTTTTGTGGCGGTGAAGGAAGGTCATCCCGCCTTCCATCGCTGGTAGGCGGGCTCACGCGACGAGCAGCGGCTGTTGCCGCACCTAGAGAAAGGTCGGGAAATTTTTTCTTTCGGTCCCTTGGAAAACCCGATTCAGTGCTTTTCGTTCCATGGGATTCTTCGATCGAGAAAACTCCGTTGCCCCTCCCGAGTACAATCGGTGGCTCTTTCCTCCCGCCGCTCTCGCCGTCCACCTTTCCATCGGACAGGCCTACGCCTTCAGCGTTTTCAAATTGCCGCTGACCAAGGTGGTCGGCATCACCAGTTCAGCGCCAGGCGATTGGACGCAGCCTTCGCTCGCCTGGATTTTCAGCCTGGCGATTTTCTTTCTCGGCGCTTCCGCCGCGGTGTTCGGTCGCTGGGTGGAACGCGTCGGTCCGCGCCGGACAATGTTCACCGCGTCCGTTTGTTTCGGTGGCGGGTTCATTATTTCGGCGTTCGGCGTTTGGTGGCATCAGCTCTGGCTCATCTATCTCGGTTACGGCGTGCTCGGTGGTTGCGGTCTTGGCCTGGGTTACATCTCGCCCGTCTCTACCC
>JALYIN010000188.1 GCA_030775765.1 Verrucomicrobiota bacterium | reverse complement strand
CACCGCCCGTGAACCGGATGGAATGGCAAAGGTGGCGCTGAAATTAGGCGAGTATCGCAAACTCGACCCTTCGCCGATGGAAGAATTCATCTTCTTCGATCACCCAAGTGGCCGCGCCCGGATCCGGATGGCGATGGATTGGAAAGCCGCGCATCTGCCTGCCGGCGGAACGGAGTGAGGTTAACAGGCATACGACGAGAGAACCCATGAGACAATCGTTATTAATCCTTGGGATGCTGGCCGCGGCTCTGCCGCAGCTCGCCGCCTCGCCAGAAAATGCCGCCATCGTCACGGCGGCTGAAACTTACCTCAAGGCGAACGCCTCGATCACAACGAAAATCAATTTCACCGTTGAGAAAATCGACGGAGATTTTGCCCGGGTGAAGATCAATCCGCAGGATAAGTCGGCCGCCGATCCCGCCTGGATGTTCCTGAAGAAAAAGGAAGGCAAATGGACGGGCCTCACTCTGGGCACCGGGTTCAGCCCGGAAGATTACCAGCAGCTCGGGATCCCGAAGAGCCTTCGAGTCGATTAATTCGTTTCTTGAACCGCGGATTACGCGGATATGCTGAACGGTAGCGGCGGTCTATGACCGCTACAAGGTGGTTATGTCAACGCGGGCCAACGTTTGCGCGGCGCGTCGAACCACCTTATCGGTCTGTTCTTATGAAACGCACCGTGATGACCTTTTCCGTTCTCTCGCTAGTCGCGACGCTGCTTCTTGCCGCCGACAAACCTTTCGTTTACCCGCAACCACCTAAGAGCGAGTAGGTCGACGATTATTTCGGCACAAAGGTAGCCGATCCCTACCGCGACCTGGAAAACGCGGACGCGGAGCCGACGAAAAAATGGATCGAAGCGGAAAACAAACTCACGTTCGACTATCTCACCGCGATCCCGGAACGGAAGAAGATCAACGAAAAGATGACCGCGCTCTGGAACTACGAAAAATACACCGTCCCGTTCCATGAAGGCGGCCGTTATTTCTTCTCGAAAAACACCGGACTGCAAAACCAGAGCGTCGTCTACACCGGGGCGACGTTGCCGGGCGAAGGGAAGATCCTGCTCGACCCAAACACGCTTTCAAAAGATGGGACAGTGGCGCTCAGCGGCATCGATATTACCGAGGACGGCAAGCTGATGGCGTATGGGCTCGCCGTCGCCGGATCCGACTGGCAGGAATGGAAAGTTCGCGAGATCGAGACCGGCAAGGATTTGCCCGACGACGTGCAATGGGTGAAATTTGCGAGCGCGTCATGGAAGAAAGACGGCAGTGGATTCTATTACAGCCGCTATGACGCACCCGCCTCGGCCGATCAACTCAAACAGGCGAACTACTTTCACAAAGTCTACTTTCACAAGCTAGGCACGACCCAGGACAAGGACACGCTGGTGTACGAGCGAAAGGACCACAAGGATTGGAACTTCAACGGCCAGGTCACCGAGGACGGCCGGTTCCTGATCCTCAACGTCTCGCAAGGCACCGACCCGAAGAACCGCATCTTCTACAAGGACCTTCAGAAAGACGACTCACCGGTTGTCGAGCTGCTGAAGAAGCAAGACGCGCATTATGATTTCCTCGGTTGCGACGGCAACACCTTCTGGTTCAGGACCGACCTCGCCGCGCCAAAATGCCGGATCGTTGCCATCGATATCACCAAGCCGGATAACATCACGACTCTCGTCCCCGAAGCTGCCGACACGCTGGAGGACGCGGAAGTCGTCGGGGACCGTCTTATCGGGAGTTATCTCAAGGACGCGCATTCCGCGGTGCGGCTCTTCGAGCTATCGGGAAAACCGGCCGGCGAAATCAAGCTGCCCGGGCTCGGAACGGCAACCGGTTTCAAAGGCAAACGCAAAGACACTGAGACCTTTTATTCTTATGTCAGCTTCACCGAGCCAACCACGGTTTACCGCTACGATCTCAAGAGCGGCCAAAGCAGTGTCCTCTTTCAGCCGAAGGTTGATTTTAAAGCGGACGACTACACGTCGGAGCAGGTCTTCTATCCAAGCAAGGATGGCACGAAGGTGCCGATGTTCATCACCTACCGGAAAGGGCTCCCGAAAGACGGCAACAACCCCACCATGCTATATGGCTACGGCGGATTCGACGCTTCCATCACGCCTTCCTTCTCCCCGGCAATCGCGACCTGGCTCCAGATGGGCGGCGTTTACGCGGTCGCGAACCTGCGTGGCGGCGGCGAGTATGGGGAAGAATGGCACCTGGCCGGGACGAAGCTCCGCAAACAGAATGTGTTCGACGATTTCATCGCCGCCGGCGAATGGCTGATCGCAAATAAATATACTTCCACGCCGAAGCTCGCGATTAGTGGGCGCAGCAACGGCGGCTTGCTGGTCGGCGCGGCTCTAACCCAGCGACCTGAGCTCTGGGGAGCTACGCTGCCGGCTGTCGGCGTCATGGACATGCTCCGGTTCCAGAAGTTCACCATCGGCTGGGCCTGGACCTCCGATTACGGCTCGTCCGAGAACCAGGATGAGTTCGCGGCGATCTATAAGTATTCCCCGCTCCACAACATCAAACCAGGAACCAAGTATCCGCCTACGTTAGTGACAACCGCCGACCACGACGATCGCGTTTTCCCGGGCCACAGCTTCAAGTTCGCCGCCGCGTTACAAGCTGCCCAGGACGGCCCCGCCCCGGCTCTGATCCGCATCGAGACCCGCGCCGGCCACGGCGCCGGCAAACCCACGAGCAAAATCATCGAGGAAACAACCGACCAGTGGGCGTTCCTGGTCAAGAACCTCGGGATGAAGCTCCCGTTCTAACCAACTCCGAACTCAAGACAGGCGAAACCTGGAAATTATTTCTCGACGAGAGCGTCGTCCTTCAACAACTGGCGACCGCACTTGCGACAAATGCGGTGCGAGGTGGTCACCTCAAGCTCTTTCTTCAGATAATCCTCCAGCGAGAGCCATTCACCGCCGGTTTCGATGCGTCGGCACCACGCGCAGATCTCCAGTTGCTCTTCGAGGTAGTTGAAGCGTTTCAGAATGCGCCGGGTGCCGGTAAAGACCCACAGCCAGACAATGAGGATGACCAAAGACTCAATGGCGCTTTCCCGCCAGTTCGGCTGCGCCGTCCCGCCAAAGATCAGGCGCGGCAACTGCGCCAGCTCATCCACCCAGGAAAGCACGATGATGAGAAGGAACCCGATGCACTCGATCCACAGAATCTGATTCGCTCGCCGCTTGTTCGTCATGCTCCAGATCTCATTTTAGCACCACGCTTCTATTGAAGCCACAGGAGCCGCCACGTTACAAGCCCCCCAGCACCGGCAAAACCACCAGCAAAATAATCGAAGAGACGACCGACCAGTGGGCGTTCCTGGTCAAGAACCATCAGATGAAAATCCGTTTGCGCCCGCCGACGTCGCAAACGTAGCAGCCAGAGCGACGTTGGAGGCCTATTCTCTCCCGGTGAATTCGGCTTCGAGCGGATGATCTTTCCGGAATCGACTCACACCGAACACGCTGAAACCAATGACACGGCCTTGCTCATCCACGCGCTTCATGACCGCATCGCTCCTCGTCGGCCGCATGTAACCGGGCGCGTCAGAAAAGGTCACTTCCAGGTAATCGACTTCAGAGTCAAACCACAGTTTTACTTTATCGGCCATAATGTTTCTCCAAACCTGTTAGTCAGTTTTCGGTTCCTCCAATCTGCCGCGTCGGGTCACAATGTTATGATGAAGGAAGCGGTGAATATTACGATCCCAGTAATTGATTCCCATACCGGTACGCCGCGCTCCCAATCAACGGACACGACCCCAATCGTGTTTCTTCCATTGACCATGATGGCGAAGACCTCATACTTCGCTCTCGCCGCCCGATCACACGGCCCTCCAGCCGTTGGAGCGCGGCGCTTGCGGAGCACCCATCATTGGGTTCCCTCTCCGGTATCGGCGACCCGAAAACCACGCACGCAAAAACTTTCAAACAATGGATTGCGCAAGGAAGAGCCATATTTTACTCCCGTCGGCCGCGAATTATGGGCATGTTCCTTTGCGAAGGCCCTGGGGAACGTGCGCTGCTGATCTCGCGGCGCAATGCGCGACGGATCAATTCGGTGAAGCTCATGTCTTCGCGTCGCGCTTTATCGAGCAGAAGTTGTTGGACTTCTCGCGGGAGCTGGATCGTCACCGGCACACTGCCTTTTGGCAGCTTCGTTCTGGGCATGAAGCCATGTGTATTATTGTATCATACACCCGTCAAGATTGAATTTTCTTGCCCGGTCATATTCGCTGTGACACGGTCGGCGGCGTGAGAGACAAGGAATCCACCGCCATTACGATCACCCTTCCTCTTGCCCTCGACCGGGCCCTCCAAGCGCTCGCCGATCAAAAGCATTGCGGGAATAAGTCGGCCGCGATCCGGGAAGTGCTCTACAAAGAAGCCGGAATGCAGGCTAAGCTCCAGATGAACGAAAAGAAGGATAACGATTCGCTGGCCAATGCCGAGCGTCGTTCCGTCAAATACGGATCTCGCAAAAGGAAAAAAAGCGGGAAGTAACTCCTGTTCAGATTCGCCGATTCGTCTCCTGACGACAGGCATCCTGGGATGTTGTCCCTCGTCGCGGCCCTTCGTTGTGATGTAGAGGCGGCTGTTCAGCCGCAGAGTCGGGGCGACCAACGTCGCGACAGACGAAAAAATGTTCGCCTTCAAGAGCGCGACGAACAGAGGTCGAACCAGGCGATGCAGCGACCGCGCCCGCTCCGATGCGTAGCTTTCGTGTAGTTAATACCTGCATCTTGCCTCCACCCGCCCCTCTCGGGAGCAGCCGCTTATCTAAGTCTCGTTAGGCCTATGCGCATTATTACTCATCATCGTCATTGCGCCGTTAGCCAGCCACACGGATGCCCGATCGAGCACCTACTTCTACCGCGTCTCGCCCGCGCGCCCCTCAAAGAGGAACCTGCGCTCTATGCGACAGGTCTGCGAATATCGTCTCGATTCATCCGCCATGAATGACGGAATAGATCAGGCCGAGGGCGCCACCGGCGAGAATCACGGGGATGACGCCGAGCTTCCAGCGGAGCATGGCGATCAGGGCGGCCAGGCAGAGCACGATAGCGAACCAGTCGAAACGGCGTTGCGGATAAATGACGTGGATCGCGAACCAGACGGCTAGGTTGAGGACAACCCCGACGACGGCCGCGGTGACGGCGGAGAGAGTCATGCTGATTCGTTTGTCGCCGCGGAGTTGCTCGATGTGCGGACCCCCGAGAAAGACCCAGAGGAAACAGGGAGTGAAGGTGACCCAAGTCGTGATCAAGGCGCCGAGGGTCGCGGCCACGAGAGGCGGCAACTGCCCGGGCTGGTTCCAGCCGCCCATGAACCCGACGAATTGCAACACCATGATGAGCGGGCCCGGCGTGGTTTCCGCCAAGCCCAGGCCGTCCATCATCTGGCCGGGCTTCAGCCAGCCGAACGGAGTAACGGCGTGTTGGGCCACATACGGCAGGACGGCGTAAGCGCCGCCAAACGTGACAACGGCGGCTTTGCTGAAAAAAATTCCCTCGCGAAAAATCGTGTGGCCGGTTCCGAACAAAACTCCTGCCAGCAACACCGGCGCCCACCAGATCGCGAGCCAGGTGATCGCAACACGAAGGGCGCGCCCCACCGACGGTCGGGTGTGTTCGGGCGAAGCGTGTTCGTCATCGATGACGGAGATCTCACTCTCGGGCTTGCTATTACCGTGTTCGGTCGAGATTACGTCGAACTTCGCCGGCCAGAATTTGCCGCCGACGAGACCGAGCAGGCCCGCGCCGATAATGATCGCTGGAAACGGCGCGCCGAGAAAGAAGATTGAAACGAAGGCCAGCGCGGCGATGGCCCACATGACTTCGTTCTTTAAGGTCCGTCGGCCGATACGAATCACGGCCGCGGTAACGATCGCGACCACCATCGGTTTCAAGCCGTAGAAGATGGCGGCGATCCAGGGAACGCTGCCATAGGCCGCGTAGATGTAGCTCAGCGTCCACAACACAAACATCGATGGGATGACAAACAACGCGCCGGCGACGACGCCACCCGCGGTCTTATGCAGAAGCCAGCCGATGTAGGTCGCCAATTGGGTCGCTTCCGGACCCGGCAGAAGCATGCAGTAGTTCAGGGCGTGGAGAAATCGCGACTGGCTGATCCAGCGCTTCCGATCGACCAGCTCCGTCTGCATGATCGCGATCTGCCCGGTCGGTCCACCGAAGGAGATGAACCCGAGCTTGAGCCAGAAGCGAAACGCTTCGCCGAACGTCGGCGGCTTAGCCGTAGCTGATATCACAAGTGGAGATGCCATTTTCACGGCCAATGCCGTTGCCCGCTTTTCTTTATATCGGCAATACGCGTTCCGAGCGCGATTGCATTGCTATTCTGCGCTCGGCGCGGCGGATGCATAAGGCGAGACCGACGAGATCACAGTTCTAGAGAGAGTTTTTTCACTGGCTGGCCTGCCAATCCGCAGTCTTCCGGCGCCTGGGATGAACGCAATCTACACAGCTCCCTCCGTTTCACTACGGCAGGTCCGACTTTCGCTTCCCGCTCCAAGGGAAGGTCTGGAGCGTAGGGGGTCCGTTCCCTTTTTGTCATTTCCAGCTAAAATTCGCTAGAAATCCGCCTCGTAAGCGTTGATTTCTCGAGGGTCGAACCCCCTACGAGACCTTCTTGACATTCGCTCTAAATGCGACCCGGCGATCTCCGATGATCAAGGTCGTGAACACCGTCGCGATCCTGATAATTCCGATTTCTTTTAATGGTTCGTCGACCCATGACGGCGAGGCGCACGATTACAAGGCGGCTTGGCTCGGCGACGAAAATGCGGCAAAGAAAATCGCTCCGAAGGTGGTCATTTCTCGATGGTCGGATCCCTCCGGCACCTTTTTGTCGATGGCTTCAACTAAAGCTTGATAGAGCGCAATTGTATCGGGTTCCACCCTGCCCGCGGCTGATTCTTGTTAATATTTCTTCTTGCTCTAATCGCGTTGAAGAGGCATTCTCGCGCTAAACCGACCCCGCACTACGACGGCAGCGGAAAATAGAGCCGCCTTAGCCAACCTGGCCGACTAAGGATATCCCGCTATGAAAAGTGCACGTCTCGTCATCTCGTCGGCAATAGCGACCGTCGCGTGTCTGATTTCGCTCATATGCTGGCCGCCGCGTGCCTTTCCCCAAGGCCCCCTTACCCCTCCGCCCGGCCCGCCCGGGCCGACGATGAAGACGCTCGATCAAGTGGAGCCGCGCATCCCGATTACGTCGTTGCCCTTTGATATTAACTTTGTTGGCGCCTCATATTATCTCACCAGAACTCTGGTTACACCGGGCGGGCAAAATGGGATCACGATAAATGTCAATGACGTGACCATCGACCTCAATGGATTCACCCTGGGTTCATTCGGCGGCAACACCGCCATCATCGCTTCCGGCGCCGTCAAGAGCCTTTGCGTGCGCAATGGCACCATCGCCGATTGGAATGGTAACGGCATTGACGCGAGCATGGCCACTAGCAGCGTCTTTGAAGACCTGCGCTTTTCCGACGTGAAAGGGACCGCCTTAAAGACGGGCAATAACAGCGTGGTGACGCGTTGTGTCTTCACTTCTGACACTGCCGGCGGCCTGGTCGCTGGCAATGGATGCGTCATCAGTCACTGCGCGGCGATGGCTAATGGTGGGACCGGCATTAAAACCGGCGAATCGGCCACGGTGACCGCTTCTTCCTCCAACAACAACAGTGCTGGCGGCCACGGCTTTGACCTGGGCTCTGGGTCTCTCATCAGCAATTGTTCCGCCGAGAATAATGGCGGCAAGGGAATTGTTGTCGCTGGCAATTCCGCCGTGACCGCATGCGCCCTCTTCGTAAATCATGGCATCGGAATCGACGCGGCGGCACAGAGCATGGTGAGGCATTGCACCGTAGAATTTGGGGACGATGACGGCATTAGGGTGAGTGCCAAGTGCCATGTGCTGGAAAATCACTGCCACGCCAACGGCACCGGTGGAACAACCAATGCCGGAATTCACGTCACCGCTAGTCAGAATCGGATCGAGGCGAATGAGTTTAGCGGAAATTACACTCGTGGAATTAAGGTGGACGCTTCTGGCAACCTCATCATCAGGAACAGCGCCAGCGGAAACATCTCGGTCAACTACGACATTGCGGCGAACAACGTCTTCGGAGCCATTGTCGATCGCACCAGTCCCGCCTCCGGGGCCGTGAGTGGTAGCAGCGCACCGAGTTCCGCCGGCACGACCGATCCCTGGGCCAACATCAGTTATTAGAATGCGAACCCTCTAAATTTTTTTCACCTGCCTCGCAACAGAAGACCTCTTATCAAAAAGCTGATGGTAGTTCTGCTCCTAACCGGCAGTACCGGTTTGTATGCAGCGACTACTATCAACTCTACAAACGCCTTCAGTTGGGGCGCGAACGTCGGTTACCTCAACTGGCGGCCGACCGCGGCAGATGGAGTAAACGTCGGCGCGTTTATTTGCCAGGGCTACATCTACGGCGCGAATGTCGGCTGGATTAACATGGGCACCGGGAACCCCGTCAATCACATCCAATACCAAAACGACTCGGCCACGGATTTCGG